>JAAZJV010000171.1 GCA_012800135.1 Clostridiaceae bacterium
GGCAGACGCAACGGAGATCTTCAGTGCTTTATCGACGCTTTATTGACAGCATTTGCTGGCTGCCGTACCGCCGTGCCGAGAGGGAAGGCAAAAACCGTTATGTCTGATCAACAGCGCATGTCCGGCCCCTTGCCACCGTGCCATATGGCAAGGATGAGGTCTGTGAAACCTCTTTTTTTATTCAAATCCTATTCCATCAAAAAACGTGTGCCCGTTATCACGCCATATCCACACAAGGTAAATGGGCTGCTCTTTGGGAAATAAGGATTATCTTGTTCTGGAAGCTCTAAGGCCTCCCTGCCAGAGTATTCGTAATTTCTTCTTCAGGAATATCGTAGTTATACCAATAATTGAAGAAGTCCTTAACAACATCTCTCATATCAATGTCGGAGAAAAGTTCCGGGTATAGATTAGTGCTAAGCCAAAATGGCAACATAGCGCCCTCACCGCTTCTGACGCTCCAAAGGTATATGCCGAAGGGACAGACTTCCACTTTACCGTTGGCCACGGCGTCGACGGTAGCAAGAGCCGGATTATTTTCGATGACTTCTTTACCAGCTTGGTTGCTCACCATGATGAATTCCGGATTCCAGCTCACAATCTGTTCTTCATCGACGATCAGCCCGCTCTCTCCTGCAGCGGTATAATCGGCCGCGACATTGATGCCTCCCGCAGCCTCAATATACTCTTGGGAAATATCATTTTTGTTTATTGTTGTAAATGAATCCGCCGAGTAAAACAATGAAATCATTTTTACTCGATCGGCTTCTGCGATATCCTTAGTGCGATCTTTACACTTTTCGATGTTGCCCTGATAGTATTCGACAAATTCTTTTGCTCTTGCCGCCTCCTTTTCACCAAGAATATTTCCGATGATGGTAAAGGCGCTGGACATGCCGGCTACATCACGGATGTTATTAATGGGAACATGAACAATGCCGGCAGCTTTTAGTTGTCCAATCTGCTCATCTGAAAATCTGCTACCGGGCCCATAGCAAACTTGCGCGCCCGATGCGATCAGATCCTCAATGGAGGTGGAATTGTAGTTGTTTGGATTGCTTTCCAGATAATCCGGAAAAACTTGTTTGAAGTAGTCGCTGATAGCACCCGTCACCGCTGCAACGATTTTCCCGTTACCTTCTGTAAGCATGGCTGTCATCTGCGCAAATGCGCCGATCGTAGGTGCCACTCTCGTCACTTCCTTAGGGATTTCGAATTGTTCGCCGTTTTCGCCGGTGATAATACGTGTTTCTTCTTCAGGTTCTGATTCTTTTTGTGAAGTTTCAGACGGTTTAACTTCGGGCACAGTGGTTTTAACAACCTCCGGGGATTTGGTTTCCGGCACTTTGACCTCTTCTTCAGGCTTACATGCTGTAAGCGCAAAAAGCATGATCAATGCCAAAAGCAAACTAATAAACTTTTTCATTGATTTCTCCTTTCGAATTATTCTATTGCATGCAACTTGCATTTGCCGTTGTTACAACTCTTCTTCTTTCATCAATGGATAGCAGACTGGAAAGGTGTGGTCTTTGTAGTTGGCGTCGATGATGGCGACGTCAACACCGTACGCTTTTTCCAGATTTTCTTTCGTCATGACCTCTTTTGCTGTTCCAAAGATGTATTCATGGTTTCGGAGCATGAGCGCTACACTTCCTTGTGATTGAAAAACATGGTTTGGGTGATGGGTCGTCATAATGATCCCCAACCCTTCCTGTGCCAGTTTTCTCACAGTGTTGAGAACAAGAATTTGATTCCCGAAATCCAAGTTGCTCGTCGGTTCATCTAAAATCATGTACTCCGTTTCTTGGGCTAGAGCACGCGCGATAAGAACCATTTGTCTCTCGCCTCCGGACAACTGCGTGTAAATGCGGTCAGCAAGCGATTCAGCGCCGAGCCGCTGCAAACAGTGTAAAGCGATATCCAGATCATGTTTGCCCGGTCGACCCCAAATGCCCATATGTGCCGTTCTTCCCATAGCAACGACATCAAAAACCTTAAAAGAAAAAGGAGGCGTATGCGCCTGGGGTACATAGGCAATCAATTTTGCATACTCAGAATAAGAAAAACTTTTTGCTAAGCGGCCATTGATGTGGATGGAGCCTGACATTAACGGAAGGTGCCGGAGAATACTCTTAAATAATGTGGTTTTCCCGACTCCATTCGGTCCTAAAAGACACAGCAAAGTACCCGCCTCCACTTCGGCAGAGAGATCTTTGACGACGACTTTATCTTTATAACCGCAAGTCACATTTTCCAACACGATACTCATGTCAACTCTCTCCGGCTTTTAAAGAGCATATATATGAACATAGGAGCCCCGATTAATGAAGTCACAACTCCTATCGGCAATTCACCGGGAATGATCGAACGACAGAAGTTGTCAACGACCACCATGAAAATACTTCCGCTGAGCATGGATGCAGGAAGCAAAATTCGATAATTCGGACCGACCATAAGTCTCGTGATGTGAGGAATGATCAAGCCGATCCATTCAATCGTTCCACAAAGGCATACTGATGTAGCGGTGAGCAATGTCGAACAGATGATGATCAAATAACGCATCCTCTTTACATTGACGCCCATCGACTGCGCTTCATCTTCGCTGAAAGTGAGAACATTCATTCGTCTACGCATCGCCATCAAAGGTGCGACGCCCAAAAGAAGAGCAATGCCCATCACAACAACATTTCGAGCATTGCCGCTTTTTGCAAAACTTCCCATCAGCCAGAAAGTGATTTCCGGGAGTTTCTTGTCCGCATCGGCAACATATTTAGCAAGTGACGTTAGCGCGCGAAATATCGAGGAAATGACGACACCGGATAACACCATAACAATCAATGCTCCGCCCCCGTGTCGGACAAGACGCGAGAGCAGCATGACAAGAAGTACGGCTCCAATTCCAAAAAAGAATGCCGTAAGGTTGACGCCGAGCGTATTCATGTTGAGAAGGATCGCTAGTGCCGCTCCGGCACCGGCTGCACTGGAAACGCCCAGTATTCCGGGAGATACCATCGGGTTCCGAAACAGTCCCTGAAACGATGCGCCGGATACGGAAAGCGCCGCACCGACCATGATATTGAGCAAAAGACGAGGCAAACGGATGAGAAAAAGCACGAGATCCGCCTCTTTATCTTCGGGAAGAGGAGCTTTTCCCGAGATTTTCTGACCTAAAACCCGAAAAAGTTGCTCAATCGGAATACTGTAGCGCCCGAATCCAAGAGAAATCATTAAAGCGCCAATAAGCATAATCACGAGAACGATAAGGAGAACACGTTCTTTACGTAACGCTTTCTTCTCTTTTGTGAGAATAATCTGACTTTCTTGACTGTTTTGTTCCAATGGAGTCCTCCTAGTCATCAGCGAATATGACCGGTTTCCACCACAGAACGTAGGATTTTGTCTCA
>JAAZJV010000172.1 GCA_012800135.1 Clostridiaceae bacterium
AAACATCGTTTTACCTCTTTCTCTTTGTAAGTGTAGTCTCAAGAACGCTGAGCGTGAGACATAGTGTGTTTTTTGTTGTTTCGGCCTGCTTTAAAAGCAGCCGACGTGATTTTTGTTCTCCGTTCGATCGCCAAGGAAAACTCATTGGATGTTCTCTTCTTCAGCATCTAGGCCTGCTTTACTTGAAAACGGCTCTCGGATTTTTTCACTAAATCTATTTTAATTGACGGATGCGACAACAATGTCATGCGATTGTGACGGCGTTTGAAAAATTAGCACTCTCATGTGAAGAGTGCTAATTTGTTCCGGTATTCCGTTTGATTTCTGTCGGTGAACGTAAGACGATTTTTAATATGTCGAGCGTAACGGATCGCTGAACCAAGCGCAGATGGCGCAGGAAAATGTTCTTGTCGCATATATTGATGAGGCTGCAGGAGGGTCTCTAATTAATTTGATGTTGCGATCAAGGTAACGTTTCTTATGGTCGCTGAACCAAATATCGGTATAATGAACGTGGCATTGAGGCCGGTCGCGATGATTGAAAAGCACGCCGCATATACGGACAAACAAAGGAAAGATATGAAACCTGTCAAAATAATAGCCGTTGATCTCGACGGCACATTGCTTAACAGTGAGAAAAAAGTATCGTCACAAGATCAAAAGATGATCGAAAAAGCCGCAGAATCAGGAGTTCACATTGTCCCTGCAACGGGTCGTCTCTATAACGCTGTTCCGGAAGAGGTCAAGGCGCTCCAAGGTGTTCGTTATTTGATACTCGCCAACGGGGCTGTCGTTTATGATATGAAGGAGGATAGCGTCGTCTTGCGCGCAGAAATTCCAAGCGAACAGGCGGTCGCGATTTTTGACTTTTTGGACGATTATCCTTGCATCTATGGATGTTATATGAACGATAAATCGTGGATGACGCATGAAGCAAGGGGGCTGATCGATCGTTACGTTCCCGAAGTCGCGTTTCGCCCATTGATTTCCGCATTTAATGAAAAAATTGACAATCTCCGCGATTTAGTCTCCTCACATGGCACTGATGTTCAGAAAATTCAACTGTTTACGGACGATGCGTCTCTGATTGATCAGCTTCTCGTTCAGATTCCTCAAGAGTTTCCTGACGTTGTTACGACATCTTCGATCCGACACAACGTTGAGATCAACGCTGTGTCGGCACAAAAGGGTGTTGCGCTTATTAGGCTCGCTGAGCTTTTAGGTATCGATAAAAAGATGACGATGGCCATCGGCGACGCTATCAACGATCTTGACATGATTAAATCAGCCGGTGTTGGTGTCGCTATGGCTAACGCGTTTTCTCGGGAAGTCAAGGAGGCTGCCGATTATATCACATCGGACTGTGATCATGGTGGCGTTGCCGAAGCCATAGCAAAATTCTGTTTTTTAGAGGAGAGAACCGATGACCATGCGTGACCACAAAACACATGCATCTCAAGACTGGGAACAAATGGATTCTTTTTTCCGAAAAGATGAATCTTGCGCCGTCGCGATCGGCTTTTTCGATGGAGTACATCGAGGCCACAAAGCGGTGATACGTCGTCTCGTCGACGTTGCTCGAGAGACTTCGTTGCCATCAGTTGTAGTTATTCTCATTCCCAATGAACGGTTGATTAAAGAACGCAAGAGACTCTGCACGCTTGAAGATTGTTTTAATATGATCCTTGACCTAGGAGTCGATATCATCATGCCGATGCCGTGGAGTGAAAAAAAACCTTCCGATTTTCCCGTGTCAGAAAATGAGACATGTGCCGCTGAATCTGTGACTTGTGGTCACAGCGCAATCAACGACATCCAAGCGTTGTTTGAGCAGATCGGCGCCCAAGTTTTCGTCACGGGAAATCCCGACCAAATTACACTGGAAGACGTTAAGACGGTCGCCGTTGAGACGGTTATGCACAGCGGTTTGCCTGTCACAACGGATCGAATCTTAAAAGCATTGCAATCCGGGAAAATGGAAGAAGTTCAAGAGTATCTTGGGCGAACGCATTATTACTACGGCCGAGTGATCCCGGGAGCCGGGCGGGGAAGAACGGTTGGCATGCCAACCGCCAACATGACCGTGGCGCCAGGACTGCAACTTCCCGCATTCGGCGTCTACGCAACAAGGATCAAAGTACGTAATCGCTGGTATGAGGGGCTGACGAATATCGGAAACCGTCCAACGGTTGACGCGTCCGAAAAAGTGACGGTTGAAACCCATATCTTAGATTTTGACGATGCTATTTATGGGGAGGAAGTTATATTAGAGATTCATGCCTACATTCGACCTACCCTCAAATTCGACAGCATTATAGACGTTCGCGATCAAGTCAAACGCGACATTGCGGCTGCCGGTACTATTCATGGCCGCGAGCAGATTGAATAGGACTACGATACGAGCGAACTTGTTGAAGAACTGTTGCCAGAACTAGTCATGGCCGCGAGCAGATTGAATAGAGTTAATCAGTATAATTACATTCGTCCTGCGGACTCTGCCGGACAGAGAGGGCGATGTTTTATTTTGTATTAATGTGATACCATTATTCACGTGAAAAGCCGACTATGATCATGAAAATATGACGGCACGATGTCTATACAATCGATGAGGCCGATGTGAAAAAGTTATTCATAATCCGCGAAAGGGGTAGACCATGAATATTTCAAAACGCAGTGCTACTTTGCAGTCTTCGCCCATTCGAAAGCTTGTGCCTTACGCCAATGAGGCAAAGAAATGCGGTGTGCACGTGTACCATCTCAACATTGGACAGCCCGATATTGAGACGCCGAAAGTTTTTATGGAAGCCGTCAAAAAAAGTGACTTCTCCGTTTTGGCATACGCCGATTCACACGGCTGGGAACCGCTTCGTGAGAGTATCGCTGCCTACTATCAGCGTATTGGCCTGACGTACGAGACGAAAGACATCATCATTACAAACGGCGGAAGTGAGGCGTTGCAATGGGCTTTCATGATCTGTTGCGACCCGGGCGAAGAAATCCTTGTCCCGGAACCCTTTTATACGAATTACCGCGGATTCGCGTTGCCGTATACGGTGGAACTCAAACCGATCCCGACGAGACCGGAAAATGCCTTTGCTTTCCCTGATGACGCGACATTGGAAGCACGGATCACTAATAAGACGCGCGGCATCGCGCTTTCCAATCCTGGCAATCCGACCGGCGTCGTCTATTCGAAAGACGAAGTACGCCGTATCACCGATATTGCGATACGGCACAATCTATTTATTATTGCCGACGAAGTGTACCGGGAGTTTTGCTACGATGGTCAAGAGGCGACGAGCTTCGCGTCTATGACCGACGCGCTCGATCACATCATTCTTTGCGACAGCGTTTCGAAGCGTTTCTCCGCTTGCGGCGCGCGTATCGGCTCAATCGCGAGCCATAACCGCGATGTCATCAATGCCGCGCTCAAACTGGGTCAGGCGAGACTTTGCTGCCCGACGCTGGAAATGATCGGAGCAAAAGCGCTGTATGACTTGGAATCGGACTATTTTGTGCCGATTCGTGAACGCTATGAAAGACGTCGCAACATTATGATTGACGCTCTGCAGGAGATGGAGGGAGTCCTCTGTGAAAAACCGGGCGGCGCTTTTTACGCGATCGCGAAGCTGCCGGTCGACAACGCTGAGAAGTTTGCGCTCTGGCTTCTGAATGATTTCCGAGAAGATGGAAAGACGGTCATGCTTGCGCCGGCTGAGCACTTCTATCAGACGCCAAACCAAGGCGTGGACGAAGTGCGTCTCGCATACGTTTTGAATACGGATGATCTCGCAGATGCCATGCGTGTTCTTGACAGCGCGCTTAAGCAATATCCCGGAAGAGTTTTGCGCTGACGTTACGTGCAATTCCATATTTAAATCGCGCAAATCAAAAAGAAAGATCGCGATGACACATGATCCAATGCGGGGCATGTAACGTTTAGAGCGCGTTTTATAGGATACAATTCTCGTCACATTTGTCCGAGAGTGTCTTGCGGATTTTCCCGATGGACTAAGAGTTGACGTAGGGGGCATGATGACGTCACACTGTTTTCTCGGTATCGAACGTTATTTCGACACAAGAACCTAAGCACAGATCGACTGATTATTTCTTGTCGAGACTGTAATATCATGTCGCCGGATCATGGAGTCAGGGTTTTTGCATATGTACAACAAATCAGATCATCAAAGGTTTTTTTATAGCGCGACCGATCATAAAGCGGTGAGTCGTTGTTTTCACAACATATCTCTTTTCAAAGGCTGGACATTAGGTGAATGTGTCATGGCAAAACAAGAAGGTTCATTGGCCATCTATCAGGCGACAAATCGTGACGGATATCCGTTCCTGATTTACGCCACCCCTATTCGTGATTGGGGCAGAAAAGAGCGAATTCTTCAGCATGTTGGCCGAGTGAACTCTGTGCTGGCACAAGGATCATTTCGGTATAACGATTGTGAACCAATGATTCAGCAACCTACATGGATTCGCTCAGGCGTTTTTTTCTTCGGTATTACGCCTGATCGAGGATTGCAGCCTATATTCGAGATGATTTCATTTGTCAATCGATCGAGTTTTATTTTGAATACGATTCATATTACGGCACTGTTTCGTTTTCTAGAATGCGGTGTCTGGCCTTTCACTCGCGAAGAAGAGGGCAGTGAAGGCTTGCTCGATAATGCGGCGAGGTTGTATGACAAGGTTGCTCCGAGACTCCATAACGCTTCGGAAATATCGAGACGCTGGGAGAGTTTTTATTTGCGCAATGCTGAGACGACTGTCCGAACACACGATTTTACGCCGATTTACACGATTGGTGATTATCTTTCAGAATGTCTGGTGTACTGTCCGGAACGTGAAACACTCTATCTTGAAGGTGCATTTTCTTTTTCTCCGGGCACACGCGGTGATGATCTCTGCTATCTTTTATTTTTGTCCAGGAGGCAATCTCCACAAGACAAACAGTATCTTGTTGATTTATATTTTCATTTGGACGTGCCTAGTCATTTTTTTACGTACCTTTCCTATAAGCATATGACTCACTTGTTGGAACAAATCGCCGACAGTGTCATCGGGTCAAGGGAGGAAAAGATCGGTCGAGAGGAACTGCGTCTATTTTCTGAGTCTCGGGAAGGCTTTCGAACTCCGGTGCCTGTTTGGTATAAACCATCTTAATGGGTATTGCCTCATTGCTAGATTAGGATAGATATCAACAAAACTTATAGACGCTTGCTTTGTAAGGGAAGCTTTTTTCTCACATAATAAATAAGAAAGTGCGAATGATATGATACAAAATGATGTTTTATGGAAAATGAGAAGTAAGTGCATAATTTATGTGTAAAATGCGAATTAATAGCGTCCCGCAGCGTCTCACATTTTTATGGTCTCAGAAATTATCATTATATTATATAAGGGCATCTCGAAGAGGACATGCGTGTATCTTACATGAAAGAGAATAATTCATAGCATGATCATCTGATTTATTAATATGAACAATGTGTAAAACATCTGTAATATGAACAATTATTAGTTTACTGTTCATTTAATAGTATTACAGGAATGTTTTTTACAATAATTTGTTCATTGTTTTCAATTGCGCAGATATAATTCATTGGTCTATAATCCTAATGTTTACATTATATAAAAAATATTGCTTCGTGGAAGAACTTGTCATTGTAATAGCTTATAATATATTAAGAATGACATGTTATTTGTCCACAAAGATGAAGATAACGGTTTGGTTCTTCGGGCCAATAGAATATAGAAAAAAGGAGCATGAAAAGATGAATGGTATTAAGTACTTCAGAAAAAAGAATAGGATGACTCAGAGCAATCTTGCTAAGATGTTGGATGTAACACAGACGTCCGTCAGTCAGTGGGAGAGCGGACGGAATTATCCCGACATTAAAACTGCGAAGCGTTTGGCAGAGCTTTTCTCGGCTTCACTCGATCAAATTCTCGGAACGGTCGATATGGCTGAAGAGGATCTGTTGATGGCGCCTAGCAAAAAGCGAATCATACTGGAAGCAAGAGAAGACCTCGATGAGAAGGAAGTCGTGCTTCTAGAGCAGAAAATGCGTTTGGTTGAGTTGATGGATAAGCTTTCACCGCTTGCACGTCAGCGTGTGATTGACCGGGCTGAAATCTATTATGAAATTCAGAATTGTGAAGCCGCCAATGCGGCCATAGCGCAAAAGGCGTCACCTGCCTCCGGTTCAGCAAGCGAAGAGTCGGAGACCGAAGAGGTTGACGCTGAAGTCTGAAACCGTTTCTTTGCTTCTAATAAATAAATTAACACTCAATTTCATTGCAGTTGCACGATGAGATGTCTTGATTGACAGGGTTAGCTTGTGATGGTAGTATAAAAATCACCTCGAAGATGCCATTAGGCGGAACGGTCACCGGATTTGTGTGATGGGCGTTGATATGGCATATGAGGATGAAAGCCTCGAAGACCGCATTCGGGCAGATAAGATCTCCGCAGCGATGGGTCGCTAACCCTTTTTCTCTTTTCTTTTGGCGGAGGATCTTACGATAAAGCCTATATGCCACAGCAGGATTTCGGACCGGGCACATCCAAGAAGACATCGGACTTCAAGCCGGTCAGCGGTCGACACATTGAGGCAAGGAAGGAGGCCGTACTTTGAAAGTACACCTCGAAGAGACGGGCAGATAGCTCCTGAGTGTTTTATGGCACCGGAGACTGCCCGTTTCGTTTGGCAGTACATTTTTTCCAAGAATATTCGTTTGCAGGCGCGCCACGCCGCGGGTTGCAAATTCCGGGATGCATTGCGGTCACTCTACGCCCTATATTGCAGACAAACACCTTCATCATGCGAAATATTCATCATGTGAAAACGTTGTATCATTACGCACAGAATTGTAGTTGCTCCTTCCGATCGTGAAGAGTAAAATCCTTTGCCGTGTCATAGAGCAGATAATCAACGTCAATATTACGAACTATGCTGAGAGATTCGAAGACAGAAAAACAAAAAATATTGCTTGCCTTATCCGGAGGTGTGGACAGCGTGGCGTCTGCTATCCTGTTAAAGCGCATGCATGAAGTTGAAACGGTGACGTTTCTTATGACAGGTGACGCTGAACAACAAATGGAACAAACGGCGAAGGCGTCAGAAATTGCCAACAAGTTAGGACTTCCACATCATGTTCTGGATTTAACGCAGTGTTTTCGTGAGTATGTTCTGCAACCTTTTCTTGACGCCTGGCGCTCCGGAAAGACGCCAAATCCGTGTGTTATGTGCAATCCCCGCGTTAAGTTCAAGGCACTGATGACGCTAGCCTCGGAACTGGATTGTCAAGGAATCGCGACGGGGCATTACGCGCGTGTTGGCGAGGGGAGCTGGTATGAAAGTGTCGTGCTTAATGATGAGCCGGTGCGGCGCGGTATCAAGACGATCGCAAAGATCGCGCGACGTGTGGACAGTCATTCTTCCAGCAAGACCTGTAACGATGTCGCTGTGACTAGAGCGCTTGAAAAGTCGAAAGATGAACTTCCCGTCTTTCTTTACCGTGCTGCTGATCCTAGGCGTGACCAGAGCTATTTTATGTATCGATTAACTCCTGATGTGTTGCGACATGTCATTTTTCCTTTAGGTGGTCTCAGCAAAGATGAAGTGCGTTCGATTATCGCGGAAGAAGGGCTTTCTGTCGCAACAGAAAAAGACAGTCAGGATCTTTGTTTTCTTGACGGAAAATCGCTTAGAACTTATCTCAGAGAACAGATTGGTCAGGAGAAGTATGGTCCTTTTATAGACCTTGAGGGACGTGTGATCGGAGAACACGGCGGCATTTGGCAATTTACGGTCGGACAGAGGCGTCATCTCGGAGAGTCATTTGGGCGACGAATGACAGTGGTGGCGTTAGATCCTGAGCGCAATGCCGTCATACTGGGCGATGAGTCCGACGCTCTGATGGAGGCTTTATTGCTGGAAGATTGTTATTTTCCTTATGAAATGCCACATAAGTTTGATGCCGCGGTGAAACTGCGTTCGCAAGGTATTTCGTTGCCGGTACATGTCGAGAAGAAGTGTGACAACGAAGTCTTAGTGCATTTTGATGTTCCGGTTCGCCTGTCGTCGCCGGGGCAGTCTGCCGTATTCTATGAGGATGATCGAGTGCTCGGCGGAGGTGTTGTATCTCGCCTTATACTGTTGAAAAACAGACCATGATATGGTAAAATAGTGTCAAATGGCGAAGTATGCGCCTTTTTACAAGTACAAGATCGAGGTGGTTTAATTGATCGAAAAATCAGACTTAGCTTCTTGCCGTGAACAGCTTGAATCGAAACTAGGCCAGCGTATCATTTTAAAGTCAAACGGCGGTCGTCGCCGAACGGTTATTCATGAGGGATATCTAGAAAATTGTTCTTCTAACGTCTTTACAGTGTGTTGTCCCGTAAGTCCTGTTTACAATGAACATGTTTGTTTCAGTTATATTGATCTCCTGACAAAAGTTGTAGAGGTCGCTTTCAATGATGAAGAGCTCGAAGAGCTCATGAAAGACGATGCTTAGTGCAGAGTCGGAAATACCGTTTTCGTATTCTGAGAAAAACGTTCTTCCCGCTCGGGCAAAACTAAATTTGTCGTTGTCCATTCTTGGACAGCGCGCTGACGGCTACCATGACCTGCAATCGCTCATGGTGACGCTTGCGCTTGCAGATCGTTTGCGCATCGTCATGACTCGATCAGATCACTCGATACATCGTATCAATACAAATGAGAAATATGAAAAGCGTTTGAGTTTGTCATCCTGTGCGGTTTCCGAGTGGGACACCGGTACATCTTCTTTGAGCGAGACGTTAGCGCTTGATTGGCGCGTTGGTACGGATCACAAATCTATTCCGGATGATCAGGACAATATTGCTTGGAAAGCAGCACTTGCGTTTTGTCGCGCAGCCGATATTGCGCCGACATCTATGATTTTTTCTGCCGATATAGAAAAAAACATTCCTGAAGAGGCCGGTCTTGGTGGAGGGAGCGCTGACGCTGCGGCAGTGTTGCGCTTTCTTTACGGTGCTTGGCGACAGGGAGGAGCAGATGCATTCGAGAAAGATTCCCGACTTCTTACGTACGCTTTGCTTGAGAAGGCAGCGTGTGCGACGGGCGCTGATGTTCCGTTCTGCCTTCGCGGAGGTGTCGCTTTCTGTGAAGGCATTGGAGAGCGCATAACCCCTTTGGCAATGAGATCGACGTTTCCCGTACTGCTTGCCATACCGCCGTCGGGTATCAAGACAGGGGAAGCATATTCTCGTCTCCATCGTTTGCGACAAGATAAACAATCACGCCATCGTTCGCATAAGGCAAGTGATTTGAGTCGTGAGGCGCTCATTAAAGCGTGGCAAAAAGCACTCAACGAGAGTGATCTGACGGCTATCGCATCTTTGGTTCACAACGATTTCATAGAAGTGGCAGTATATCAAGATCCTTCCATGATACGCCTGTTTGAGGCACTTCAAGGGACAGGGGCGCCGGTCGTATCGCTTTCCGGAAGCGGTCCCGTTTGTTTCTGTATCTTTGAAGAAGAGAAAGATGGCTATGCGGCACAACTTCAGATGCAGAAGCTCTTTCCAAATGTTCGTCTCATGATGACGACAATCTCACCGGAAGAGGACGTCCTTATATAGAATCTAGAATTCGTCGGTGTCAAGCCAGATAGTAAAGGGGCCGCTATTTGTCAGCGTGACCTCCATAGAGGCGCCGAATTCCCCTGTTTGAACATCGTCGACATCTTTCTTCGCGAGACTGACAAAAAGTTCATAAAGACGGTTGCCTGTTTCGGGGTCTGCCGCTTCAATGAAACTCGGACGGTTGCCTTTTCTGCAGTTCGCAAAGAGTGTGAATTGTGAGACGATGAGCACACTTCCGCCGACAGCGGCGAGATCAAGATTTGTCTTTCCTTGCGCATCCGGAAAGATGCGTAATTTTTTCACTTTGTTCCATAGTTTTGCACATGTTGTTTCATCGTCATTTGAACCTGCCCCAAGAAGGATCATGAGACCCGTTCTGATCCGGGAAATTTCCTGACCGTCTATAGCGACAGAAGCCGAGCTGACACGTTGAATAAGAGCACGCATGAGATAGAATAACCTCCTTCATTTTTTATATGTTATCACCATCAATCAAATAGTGATGGATGTGGTACTATGAGCATAGTAAAAAAAGCAAAAATTGTTCGGTTCTGCTTACGGTTTCCGGACATATAAAAAAGAATAGGAGTTATCAGGATGAAGAAGTGCCCATACTGCCAAGCCGATTTAGACGATGACGCTCAATTTTGCGGATTGTGCGGCCGTAAACAAGAACCGACAGAAACTCCTGCAGTCGAAGAACCGATTGTGGAGGCTGATCTGTCACAAGACACACCTGGTGAAAGTGTGGTGCCTGAAGCGATTCAAGCCGGCGCCTCATACGAGCACGAACCGGTCGTTCCCCCTGCACCGGTATTCGCGCCATCTTCTTCACCGACCGCCGAACCGATGACGATGCCTTCGTATCAGCAAAGTGCGCAAGCGCCGCAAACGATGCCGAACGCACCGTACACGTCGCCAAACTATACACAAAGCCCCGCGTCGGGCTATTCGCAGGCTCCTCCTGCCGGAATGTACGGTACGTCTTACCAGCCGCCGCAACCGCATGGCGCCCAGCCGGCACCCGGAGAACAGATGCCGCCACAAGGAGCCTATACGCCTCCGCAACAGGGACAGGGTTATGCGCCTCCTACGTACCAGCCGCCGAAACCGCCCTCAGCGTTGGCGTTGGACAGCAAACGTTACTTTAACTGGTTGAAAAATGGCATCTTCGGAACGCTTGAGCCGATGCACCTTCTGCTTGCGTCCATTGCACCGTTCCTAGTGGCATTTTTCTTTACACTTGGAAGAGCGGGTTGGATGTCTTGGCATGCCGGCGGATTTTTCTTGACTTGGCTCTTTAACATGGTTATGGTTGCCGGTCTTCCGGTCGTCGCTTGGCTCTTAAAAAACCATTTGTTGAAGCAGCCTGCCGATCTGAAGGCGGTATGCGCCGAGTATGCGTCTTACCATACGATTCCCGCGATGATCATGTTGCTCGTCATGGTGATCGGGCTCGCCGCAGGCGGAACCACGTTGGTGACGAGCCTGTTCTCCTATGTGCGTCTCCTATCACTGGGTGCTGCGCTGATGTGCCTTTTTGCTCCGCGCGACCAAGACGCAATCAAGCGGATGTGGAAGATCATGATGATTGTACTCGCGGCGTTCATCGTCCTCGTATATCTTGCAGATCTCTTCCTGAGTCTTGGTATTCGCTGGTCTTATAAGAGCATATTTGATTTGTGGTAAAATGCCTTTCCTGCAGGCCGTTATTTTAAGAGATATCGGCGATGCCATTGGCATGATTGCATGATAAACTATCAGTGCCTTATTCTATTAAAAGAATAAGGCACTGCCGCTTCATCACCGCCGAGACAACGGCGAATTTAGCGTGTAAAAAAGTCGAGCTGCATTTGATAAGATGCATTTAAGGATGATGTCGCGATAACAGGGTAAGAAATCGTTTGGAAGACGTCTGTTTTAGCAGTTGAAGTGACAGTATGAGAATCTTGGAAGAAGAGGGAGCAAAATCAACCGAAAAACGTGGTCTGACAGTTTGAGAAGAGAGGGACAGATCGATCATGAATACATCGAGAAAAGAACAAGAGCAATCGTCGAGGCGCATGCCGTCGCAACGTGCGAATAACTCTCGTAAACATCTTCCTAGTGCTAAGAAGCCAAAACGCCGTGTGCCGAGCGCTCTATGGGCGGTTTTGGGTATTATTCTCGGTCTCCTGCTGTCCGCCGTCTCAGGTGTTTATATTATTTATGCGGATATGATGTCGCGTGTAACTCATTTTGATCCCTTAGATGACGCGTTGCTCGCGGCACCCAATTTATTGCTTACGCAATTTCCTGAAGTGTTGATGGCAGATAACATTCCAGGAGACATAGATATAATTGATGACCCGGTGGAAACTTCGGATCCGAGCATCTTAGAAACAGATGCCGAACCGACTTTGCCGCAACAAGATCCGGTGCCGAGTGACTGGCAGAATATTCCTACTGGTCAAGGTGAAGTAAAAGTTCGACAGATGAATAATGTGGAGAATATCATGTTGTTCGGCGTTGACACGAGGGGACAAAATTATCGCGGACGTTCCGATACAATGATTATTGCTTCGATCAACCACAATACGCGCACCATCACTTTTGTTTCACTTTTCCGCGGCATTGAGGTAAAAATTCCCGGGTATTCCGAACCGACACTCCTCAACGCCGCGTATGCTTACGGGGGACCGCGGCTAGCCATACAGACCGTTGAAGCTAATTTCGGCATCCCGATTAAGGGATTTGTGACATTCAATTTTTCTTCACTGCAAAAGCTGGTCGACGCGGTCAACGGAGTGAATATCACATTAACGGAAGCAGAAACTCGTGTGATCGGCGGGTCACCGGGTGTCAATTTGCTTTCGGGATGGCGTGCTTTGGAGTACTCACGACTTCGTAAAATCGACACTGACTTTCACCGAAACCTGCGTCAGCGCAACGTGATTGAGGCGATCTTGACTCGAGTCGCCGAAGGCAACGCGACGACGCTCTATAATGCGGCGACGGTTGTTTTGGCCAATTCTGCGACAAATCTAAACCTCAATTCATACGTGATGAACGCGCAAACGTTGCTTAGCTATTCACGTAGGCAAATGCAAGTGCCGATTTGGTACGGTTCCGGCAAGGAGTCCTTCAAAAAATACAATCGGTACGGACAGGAGGTTTGGCCTCTATACGATAAACAGAAAACTGCCGACAGGATTTATAATTTCCTGATGAATTGAAATTAAAACTGCGGTTGCGGTTGAGGCGGTGCTTAGAGAGGGGGAATCGGCGACGATGAAGAGCGCAAGCCTGAATAAATGTTGGCAGGTGATACAGAATCTTTTTTATGACGCTTTCGGCTCATTCTTGTTTGCCATCGGTGTTTACAATTTTGCTGCACAAGCCGATTTTGCGCCGGGAGGCGTAACCGGTATTGCGATCATTTTGAATAATTACACCGAACTCCCTATCGGTTTACTAACATTCGCTATAAACATACCGCTCATTTTGGTCGCACTTAGATTTCTGGGAAAGCGATATCTATTCCGTACTTTTGTTACGGTGCTCATCAATACGCTTTTTCTTGACATCATAAGCCCGATGTTTCCCGTTTATCAGGGCAACCCGTTGCTTGCATCGCTTTTTGCGGGCATCTTATCCGGGTTCGGATTGGTGCTCATCTATCAGAACAAGAGCTGCACCGGCGGTTCGGATCTGGTCGTCATGACAATGCGCAAGATTAAGCCGCATATGTCGGTTGGCCAGATTACGATGGTGGTAGACGGCATCATTGTGATCGCGGGCGGCTTCGTTTTCCACGAGATCGACGCCGTCCTGTATGGCATTATCTACAGCATTGCCCAAGTTCTCGTTATCGATAAAGTCATGTTCGGGTACGTCTCCGGGAAAATTGCCCTGATCGTGACGGAAAAGAATGAGGAAGTCATTAAGGCCATCGGCACGGAACTCGGGCGAGGGTCGACTCTGCTTATGGGAAGGGGCGGCTATTCAAAAGAGCCGCGTCCTGTGATACTCTGTGCGTGCAGTCGTTCTCAAATTCCCGTTATGCGTCGTATCGTGCGTCGCATCGATCCTGATACGCTCATGATGGTACTTTCTTACGACGAAGTTTATGGTGAGGGGTTCCTCCCTATTGAAGGGGGTTGATGTTATATGATCGGACGCTTTCATGAAAGATACATGGCTGTGCGTCGCAGAATCACAACAACTGAAAGTCCGGTGAATCAGGGCGCAAGAAAGTCCAATTTTGGACGCCCGTGGTGCAGCGACAGGCTTTTTGCTTTGCTCATTGTCGTCGCACTAGTGTTTGTCCTTGTCGGCTGTCGTGCAAATAACGATCCGAAGGTCACAGTTGGGCCTGATCCCGACGTAAGAGAGACGCGAGGAGATGAGATATATGCGCCTGATTTCACATTGCAGGATCAGAACGGTGTGCAGCATACGCTTTCAGGATACAAGGGGAAACTCGTATTTTTGACGTTTTGGGCGACATGGTGTTCGCCATGCCTAGAGGAATTTACGGACATCAATCAGCTTTACCTAGATCACGAAGAAAATACTGCCGATGTTGCCGTGCTGAGTGTGATTTATCCATCTAAAAAGGGTGATACGTCACCTGCAGGTCAAGAGGAAAAGACGACAGATGAGATTCGCGCGTTTCTCTCGGAGAATGGCTATCGTATTCCCACGCTGATGGATTCCGACGGGAAGGTGTTCGCCGCTTTTAAGATAGACAGTCTTCCGACAACTTATCTGATTGATCAAACAGGGGAGGTTATCGGCTACGTGCCCGCAGCACTCTCACGAGAATTGATGGACGCGTTAATTGAGCGCGCACAGAATCCTGAATCTTCCGTGCAGGAAACGGATACTTTTTCCTGACAAAACAGCTTAGAAAGAGGAGAGATCATGCTTGATCTAGTTTACATTCGAAACAATCCTGAAGAAGTGAGCGCCAAACTTGCGCGCCGAGGCTTTGATGTTGACTTTACATCTTTTCTTGAGCAGGACGCCAAATGGCGAGCCTTGCTCCATGAAACGGAAGAAATGCGGGCGGAGCGCAATCGCAAATCGGCCGATATTCCTGTTATTAGAAAGAATAAGGGCGACGTCCAAACTGCGTTAGCAGAACTTAAGGAGCTGAGCGATCAGATCAAAAATAACGATATTGAAATCAATCGCATGGACGCTGAACAGAAGGACTTTCTTGCTGCTATCCCGAATATTCCTGATGACGACATTCCGTCGGGCGGGAAAGAAAACAATGAAGTCATCTCTGTCTGGGGTGAGCCTCAGATGCTCCGCGCCGGCATGAAAGATCATATCGAGCTCTTAGAGTTGTGCGGCATGATTGATTACGTGCGCGGCGTCAAGCTTTCGGGAAGCGGTTTCTGGCTCTATACATACGAAGGCGCGATGCTTGAATGGGCGCTTCTTAATTTCTTCATCCAAGA
>JAAZJV010000173.1 GCA_012800135.1 Clostridiaceae bacterium
CCTTTGTCGTCCATGACACCGCGACCTGAAATCGTGTCGCCTTCGCGCTTGAGTTTCCACGGATCCTGATTCCAGCCGCTGCCTGCAGGTACAACATCAAGATGGCAGACACAAGCTATCATCTCGTCTCCCGATCCCATTTCGGCGTAGCCAGCTACATTGTCGACATTGACGGTGTGAAAACCCATTCGCTCAGCTATCGAGAGGAAGGTTTCAAGTGCTCGCTTCGGCTCCTTACCGAATGGCGCGTTCTCATCCTCGTCGCCTTGAACACTTGGAATTGCGATGAGTGCGGCAAGATCTTCAAGGAAAGCGTCTTCATACGGAATGAATGGTTCAGCAAGTTTCATAAGACGCTCTTTTGGAACTGATTCCGGCACTTCATTATCTTCGCACGTCGTTGATACCTCAGGTGAGTCATCATTCTGATTCCATTCGTCCGGAGTTGAAGATGAAGTATCGCACTCGTCAGAGAAGGAGAGAGGCGGAATAGCGCCCTGGCCAACGGCCGGAGCCTCGGCGTCATCATTTAAGAGCAAAAGTTCAGCTTCAGAAACGATTTGATCGTGTACGTCGCGTTCGGGATTCGTAAAGTCAATACCTACTTTATGAATACACTCGCCGTGAATATGGCAGAAGAGTCCGACGTAGAGCGCAAGATTATCTGCGGAAAGACCGCAAATGGCACAGACGTTCGGATCGACATCAAGCTCCTTAAGTTTTTCGGTGAGGATATCGAGGAAACGTTTCATCTGAGCCGCTGTACCGGAAAAGGCCGTATCCTTTGCCCGAATAGCCATAAAATTATCGGTCATTTCGTAATTAATCAACACGAGCGGGAAACGCGTATTCTCGAGCCAGACTGTGAGTTCAATAAGATTTTCCGGCGCAATTCCTGCAACAGGTACATAAAAAGTAGTGAGCGCTTCGTTTGTCGATGCGGTGATGCAGTAGCCGTTGACGGTGCCGAAAACGCATGCGTCCTTTTTATAAACCTGCCAGTTTTCAGATGCGGCAAATTTCAGTAGTGAATTGGATAACATAAAAGGTCCTCCAAAGTTTCATTTTTCGGCTTGAGATGCCGTAATTGCGGTATAGACGGTAAGGCGTCTTGCCTTTTGAGCACAAATTACATTGATATACCTTCTAAAAGTGTATCACAGCGACGAAATCACGTTAATATCCCATTTGTGTTTGCCGATGAAAGCATTTTATGCTATTATCGACAACGGAAAACACACGGCGTGTGGCACCTGTTGCCCTGATATCAGTGGTGAAGCGTGCGCCGGAGGACAAAACAGGAGGTATTATGTCTGTCGTTTCCATGAAACAATTACTTGAAGGTGGTGTGCATTTTGGCCACCAGACTCGTCGGTGGAACCCGAAGATGGCGCCCTACATCTTTACTGAGCGCAATGGGATCTACATTGTTGACCTGCAAAAGACGATACGCAAGATTGAGATTGCGTATCGCTTCATCAGCGAAATTGTGTCGCGTGGAGGTACGGTACTTTTTGTAGGCACAAAAAAACAGGCACAGGACGCCATTCGTGAAGAAGCTGAACGCTGTGGCATGTTCTATGTCAATCATCGCTGGCTTGGCGGCACATTGACGAACTTTAGAACCATAAAGCAGCGTATTGAACGTCTGCATGAACTACGCGAAGCAGAAGAACTCGGTACGTGGAATAATCTTCCGAAAAAAGAGGTCGCGACGCTGAAGAATGAGCTCGACAAGCTTGAACGAAATCTCGGCGGCATCTCGAACATGAAGCAGCTTCCAACCTGTGTTTACGTAGTCGATACGAAAAAAGAGCATATTGCGATTGCGGAAGCGCGCCGTTTGGGAATTCCGATCGTAGCGATTGTTGACACAAACTGCGATCCAGATGAAGTCGATTTCGTTATTCCGGGAAATGATGACGCGATTCGTGCAATCAAGCTGATCACCAGTGTTATGGCTAATGCTGTGCTTGAGGGACGTGAAGGCTTCGATGTCAGGTTGCGCGGCGAGGATGAGCCTGACGAACCGACCGATCAGGAAGAGTCGTATAGTGAGTTTGACGATGAAGACTTGTTCGATGACTCTGACTCGATCTAAGCGCATTAAGATAAAGACAATAATTTCAAATAAATAGACAAGATCACCGAAATATGAAGGAGTTTAAGTATGAAAATTACGGCACAAATGGTTAAAGAACTCAGAGATCTTACCGGCTCCGGTATGATGGATTGCAAAAGAGCGCTTCAAGCCTCTAACGGTGACATAGATGAAGCGATTAAATGGTTGCGCAAGAACGATCTTGCGACAGCGGAGAAAAAATCCAGTCGCATCACGGCGGAAGGTATCGTAGACGCATATATCCATGCCGGCGGTCGCATCGGAGTATTGATCGAGGTCAATATTGAAACCGATTTTGCGGCAAATAATCAGGAATTTCGAACACTTGTACACGATCTTGCACTACAAGTGGCAGCGATGAGCCCGCTTTACGTGCGTCGTGAGGAAGTGCCCGAGGAAGTCATTGAGCGCGAACGCGAGTTGGTGCACGCACAGACATTAAAATCCGGCAAACCGGAGGCCGTTGTCGATAGAATCGTCGAAGGCCGGATGGAAAAATATTTAAAGGATATATGCCTGCTTGAACAGGCTTTCATCAAAGACGACAGCAAGACCTGTGAAACAGTCATCAAGGAGCTTTCCGGCCGTATCGGAGAGAACATTCACGTACGCCGATTTGTGCGTTACGAAATGGGTGAAGGCCTTGAAAAAAGAGACTGTAATTTTGCAGATGAGGTCGCCGCACAGTTCGATAAATAAGAACGGTATTGAGTAAACCGGGGGGCGCATCAGCGCCCCCTTTACATTGTCGGACACAATGTCTTGTGTAATGTGATTTCCCGGCATCCCGGACCCCGGAGATTCCGAAGGTATATTATAGACGGACGAACATAAAGGAGAAAGACCATGGCATATAAACGACTTTTATTAAAATGGTCCGGCGAGGCACTTGCCGGCAAAAGCGGCTCCGGACTGGATGCGGATTCGCTTGACCGAGCTGCAGAATTGGTACGACGCCTTGTCGAGAATGGACATGAGATCGGAATTGTCAACGGTGCCGGCAATTTTTGGCGCGGCCGTCTTTCAAAGAACATGGATCGCACAGAGGCGGATCAGATCGGTATGCTGGCTACAGTGATGAATGGTATCGCGTTGAGAGATGCCTTGACTCGTCAAGGATTAGAGGTGGAGTTGATGACAGCGGTACCGATGCCTACCGTGGCTGAACCTGTAGATGCTGTAAAGGCGAGACGCTTCCTTGATGAGGGGAAAGTCGTTGTTTTTGCCGGCGGAACGGGTAATCCTTTTTTCTCGACCGATTCTGCAGCGGCACTCCGTGCAGCTATGATACATGCTGACGTCATACTCAAAGCGACACAAGTAGACGGTGTTTACGACAAAGATCCGCATCGTTTTCCGGATGCAGTGCGTTATGAGACGATCACGTACGATGAAATATTAGAAAATAGACTTGGTGTGATCGACGCAACCGCGGCAGCACTTTGTCGTGATTTCAATTTGGCTCTGCTCGTGTTTTCTAACAGCGATCCTGATTTGGTTATCCGCGCCGCAAAGGGTGAAAAAATCGGAACGCTGGTGGTAGCGAAACGTTGACAAAGATGACTCGCGCTCTCGCTTTTCACCTTTCCTTATCTTCTAGTCCACGGTGAGTGCGACGAGTTCTATATGATGTCGATGCTTTTTTTAGTACTCTGTAATCTGGTAACATGATGTAACA
>JAAZJV010000174.1 GCA_012800135.1 Clostridiaceae bacterium
GAATGGTACGGCTGAGGTCGGCATCTCCCCCGACAGCTGCGTAATCAGCCGGATCAAATAACATTCGCACGTCACGGTAAGCTACGTCAGAACGGTCAAGGTATTCATCGATTGTTGTCATATTTATATTCTTATCCACGAAAAAAGGAGACTCTACATCTGCAGAAGGGGGCGGGAGCGGTTTCTCCTTAGACTGAGAACTGCAAGCACTTACCATTGTAATAGTAAGAAGTGCTAATAGCATGACAATTAAAACCAATTTATCTCGGCGCATGATATTTCTCCTTTCATCATTAGATTAGAAAGAAACTACTATTCAACGACATGCGAATATTCTCCGAAAATAGCAGACAGGCCAAAACAGTTCGGAAAGACAACCACATCGTATGATGCGTATCCATCATGCGGCCATTCCGCAGTTATTCGGGAGATGGCCGCATGTTAGTTATGGACTAGAACTTCATCGTTAGTAACGTGACTATTCCACAACGAGGCTGGAAACAAGTTTGCAGTAGCTTCTGGATGACGCTTCACTGCATGGCGCAACCCAAATAGTTCCGTCTTCGCCGGTCTCTTTGTCTTTCTCGATCGCGACGAGTGTATATTCGCTCTCTGCTTGCTCTTTCGGCAACTCAGTCTCATACCCGTCTGAGGCGATGACTTTTACTGAGCTGTAATCCTCAATGCCGCATGCGTCAAGCACGTCTGAAAGAACATAACCTGTATAGGTTGATTCAGAAAGCTCGCCGTTCTTGTTCTCAGTGACTACAGTAATCTTGTAGATTCTTAGGCCTTCCAAGGTCTCATTTGTCACGTCATTGCCATTGACCTCAAAGCTGAAATCGGAGAACGTCACCTTTTCCGTGCGATCAAGCTTTTCAGGTGTTTCGCCGGTGAGTTTGAGTCCTTCCGATTCCTTAGGCTGTTCTGGATCCTCAATAACAGGTTTCTCATCGACCGTGTTGACGAGGATAGACACACAGCCCTTCAGATAATCACCGGTGGTGCCGGATGTACATGGTGCGAACCAAGGAGCATTCTTAAATTGGCTTCCATCTTTGGTCATGGCCAGCAGAGTGGTATTGGCCATAATATCCTCACCTTTGAAACTGACAACGTAGCCGTCATCTGCCTCCGCCTCAAGCCAGACGTAACTTTCTGTCAGACCTGCCGCTTGAAGTACATCAGAGATGGCAAATCCCACGTAAGTCGTCGTTGATTCCGTGCCGGCGCTGTTGACGCTTGTTGCCTGAACGGAATAAGTCGGATAGGCAGCCATGGCTACATGGTCCACAGCGACGCCGTTTACCGTAATGGAAAACTCCGGTATCGTGATCCCTTTTACTTCTTCTGCCACCGGTCCGGCAGGCGGAATGGGTTCAGTTTTCTCAGCGGGAGTTTCGATCGGCGCAGTAATCTGTTCACTCGTATCGACCGGCTCCGGCTTGGTTTTTTCATCACAGGCCACAAGCGTTAGCGCTAGTAATAGTGCCAGTAGTAATGAAAACAACTTTCTGTTTTTCATGTTCTTCCTCCTTTTAGTTAACATCTATTATTTATATGATGGTTGCCGAAGGATCGTCCGGCAACCTCATCGACTTCATTGATTTTAGATTGGGACTGATGCAAACGCGCCGTCCTAACTCCTCGAGATATCTCAGCATAAGCTTTTCCCCGTATAGAGCCCGCAATTTTTCCTCCGTCACCATCTCCTCAACATTTCCGCAGACTACGCCTCCTTCTCGATCGAAAATCGCTACTTTACCTCCTAAGAGCAGTGCGTGGTTAGGATCATGAGCTGTTATCGCTACGGCAAAACCGGTTTCAGAAAGAGATTTAATAATTCTAAGAACCTTCACTTGATTGCCCACATCAAGATGAGCTGTCGGCTCATCAAACAGCACAGCCTTCGGTTTGCCGACGATGGCTCTGGAAATCATCGCCTGTTGTCGTTCACCTCCGGACAGTTCATTGTATTTACGTGTCTTTAAATGGGAAATATCGAGCATCTCTAAGGCCTTTTCCGTGTCTCTTTTCTCCTGTCGACCGGGATGAGACATCATGCCAATTTTTGATGCGCAACCCATGAGTACATAGTCAAACACCGTATAGCCGAATGCGGGCACATGATTCTGCGGAACATATCCCACCTGTGAAGCGATGAAACGGGGCTTTAATAGAGATACCTTTTCTCCACATAAGCACACTTCGCCCTGCTGTGGCTTCAGAAGTCCTAACATACACTTCATCAATGTGCTTTTGCCAGCGCCATTTCGTCCCATAATCGTCAGCACGTCACCTTCTTCAAGGGTCAAACTGACTCCGTTCAGTACGACCGGCAGTGACGGACGATAAGAAAATCGGATGTTATCAACAAAATAGATCATCGTATACGATCCCTCTGTCGCCAAATCAACCAGTAGAAAAAGAACGATCCCAGTACACCCGTCATGATACTTACAGGCATTTCCGAGACTCCGATAACTCTCGTCAACGTGTCGACCAACAGCATGAACAGTCCGCCGAGTAGAGCGGCAAACGGAATTAACCGCCGATTTCCGCTCCCGACGACCATCCTTGCGAAGTGAGGCACAATCAAACCTACCCAGCTGATAGTGCCGGCAATACAGACGGAGCCGGCAGTGAGCAATGTGGAACAAAGGATCACGATCCCTCTCATTTTTGTCACGTCGGCTCCTAAAGTTCGTGCCTCTTCTTCTCCCATAGAAAGGACATCAATCCACCATGCCATAAGTACTAAGATCGTCATCGGTACAAGTAAGAGCGGAATCAGAAAAGCCAAATCACGTAACGACACATAAGCAAAACTCCCCATGGTCCAGTATGTGATAGAAGCCAGCTGTGTATCCGGATCGGCAGTGTACTTAATAAAACCCAACAGAGATGACAGCGCCGAACCGACAATAATCCCCGCCAATACCAGAACCGTATTGGAGCGGTTACGAAGCAGAGCCGGCAAGCTAATGGTGAGCATGAAGGCTAAAATACCGCCGATAAAAGCAAAAAGAGAGATAAATACCGTCGTCAACGACATCAATATAGCAAGAGCCGCTCCCACACAGGCGCCGCTCGATACTCCTAGAAAGTCAGGAGAGACTAATGGGTTCTGAAATATTCCTTGATAAGCGGCACCGGCTACCGAAAGAGCTGCACCTACAAAAACACTTGCTAAAATTCGTGGAATTCGGAGACCCAAGACGACGTTTATCGTCATATCTGATGCTTCAATTGGCTGTTGAAAAGTTGCGTTAATTAAAATTCTGAGACTCTCTTTGGGGGTTACCGGATATTTTCCGACACAAACGGCCAGAACGACACCACAAAGTAGCCCAGCGACTAAAAGTCCCATCAATAAGGCAATCTTTCCCCTCCCGTTTGCGATCTTTCCTGTGCTCAACTTACTCCTCCAAAGAATAGCCGAGATACTCGCTGTCAAACGTTTTCCCAAACATGAACATGTAGTACTCGTCAATCTCCGATTGCAATTCTTCAACAGAGTAATAGTCAGGATACATCGTGTGGAGCATGAACAATGTACCCAGTATACAACTGATCCCCGGCATGTCCCAGGAATCAATTCGGGCAGGTATCGTGAAAATGTTCTCGTCAATGATAGCCAGTACGGCGCTCCAAGTAGGATCATTTAAGAGTTCCTCGGGTGTGTAATCAAGTGCTGTAGAACTCGTACAGAAAATGTACTCAGGATTCCAGTCGAATACTGTTTCAATCCCGACATCGATCCAACGATGATCTTTACCTTGGTCGACGACGCAATTTCCGCCTGCTTGTTCAATCATCCAAGACTGAAGCATATCGTCTCCGGCAACGCGGCCTTTCTGTCCGCCCATCAACATCGCAGAAACGCGTTCGTCCTGAGGTATCTGATTTACGATCTCACGAATCATAGAAAACTTTCC
>JAAZJV010000024.1 GCA_012800135.1 Clostridiaceae bacterium
GATTCCCATAACTTGTACGCCGGAATTGATGCCGGATCTTGTTACGGCGCGAATGACACCATTCATCCCGGGAGCATCGCCTCCGCTGGTCAGTATGCCGATTCTATTACCTTGTCGATCGTCCATGCTGTTTCTCCTTAAACGAACATTACATTGTCTGCTCCATATCTTTCGGCTATTTAGAAAATACACTTTTCCGCAATAGAAAATATCTCTTCACTAATCAAAATGTCCTGTTCTATATACAATCGTACGGGCATGTCATCTGAAAAACACTCTAGCATAGCCGCCAAATTGATAAAATCTTCTTTATGTAAAATTTCTTGGGCAACGCAAACATAATTTTAATTTTATTCTTTCGCTGAAGGTTTTTGATCGGAAGGAATATGGATTTTCTGTTCTGATTATAAACTTGATTAAATCTTGTCTGTTTTCCGGTGAAACATAACGGGTAGTTCAGGAGTCTCCACGTACTGCGCGTCAAAGCTTTTGCAGTTCCTGATGTCCTCATCTCTCATTTCGACCAAAATGAACCAGCCTGCCATCATATCTGTTGACCAATCCGGGTTATTGGTTCTCGAAATGTACATGCAGAACGAAGACGGATCATAAACGATATCGTGTACGCCGTAACGAAATGATTCACTGCTTGACCGTATGTAAGAAAGTATAAGTGAATTGTCGGCGAAGAAAAGATTATCGTAGTCAGCGGTGGCCTTATTGAATGAAGGCACTTCATCCCAGCTGTGATCCATTTGAGAGGCATCGCCGAAAGTTAACTTAAACTGATTCATCTCAGCGATGGTCGTACCTTTCATCCTGCAGAGCTCTTTTTGCGGCTTATCACGTCCGGATCCGGACGTCATTAGTGCGCATGAATAGCTGGAATGTCCCGTCTGCCATACGTAGACCTCAAGTCCTTTAGCAGTTGCAAGATCAAAGTATTTAGGGAAATAAGTCTTAAGTTCCTCTAAATCCTTCGGGGAAAATTGACCGGAGCAGACACCGCCTAGGTATTCAGAGAACGCTGCATCATCAATGCGGTAAAGGGCGCCATCGTAGACAGGAGCCGTCGTATCTTCATCATCATAGCTTACGATCGCAAACAACCCCGTATTTTCTGCGCATATCGTTAAAGTATGTGACGGCGTGCGTAGACGTAGCGTGTCGTCTCTCTCTTTAATTTTGAGTGTCGCTAAACGAGACATCACTTCGTCGAATGCGTCTTCCGACAAGTAGTGTGTAGTAGGAATGTCCGGACGTGAATCCGATGCCGTCGCCCATACAATCTTCATATTGTCAAACGATATGGGAGGCGCTTCGGCGTTGATGATTCAGTTGACGATTCAGATGTCGACGGTGTAGGGGAGGACTTCGGCGTCGATAAAAAACATACGGCTACAACGATGCAGGCTATAATCGCCGCTATGATAACCCAAAAAGCCGGCTTTTTATAATTAAATACACTTTTCACCCTGTCTTTCACTCCTACTTCTCCAAATGCAAGAGGACATGCCGTGATCGCTCTTTGAGGCATGCTACAACGTAGAAGCGCCTCAGAATAGGCCGCTTTGGACTCATTATCCATCCTGCGTATAACCTTTTCATCGCACGCCATTTCGATATCTCTGCAAAGCGATATGTAAGCTATCCAGCATAGCGGATTGAACCAATAAATGGATAACAACAGATATCCCAAA
>JAAZJV010000175.1 GCA_012800135.1 Clostridiaceae bacterium
AACGATCGACATGGCTTTCTGCGGCGAAATTGACGACGCAGTCCGGTTTTTCCTTTTCAAAAATTTCAAAGATCGCTTCACGGTCACAGATATCGTCTTTGTAAAATGTGAATGTCGGTTTTTTCAGCGCCTCAGCAAGCGTTGATAAATTTCCGGCGTAAGTGAGCACATCAACGCAGATCACGCGAACATCCGGATGATGCTCAAGTAGGTAATAAATGTAATTTGCGCCGATAAAACCGGCGCCTCCGGTCACCATGATCGTTTGCATTTTATCCCTCCAATGATGTCAGCCGAACAGCCTTTACTTCAAAAATCGCACATTTCGCATCGCACGTTTTGCAGTCGTGTGTCAACGCGAAGAACGCATCAGATGCGTTCTGTGGTTTTGCGGTCTGTTAGCCGTGATTTTGTTCATTGTAGCAGATAACGTAGTGTTTTCGCCGAATGAGCGTTGTCAACTTGCCAAACCTTCATCGGCACGGCCATTTGATCGTGAAGCAAAAAAGTCGCGCACTTTTCTTTTGATGTAGAGGTACGGCTCAAGCCTGAACAGCTCAGCAAGCCCGATATAGAGCACTATGCCGGCAATGATTTGAAGTGCAAGTGTGATCCAAGGCGAGAATGAAGCAAACCGGATGAGGAAGATAGCGCCACCCATAGTGAGCGAACATGCCGCCGAAGGGAAGAGGTCACGCACCTGTTCGTTGAATTTGTAGTTCAAGAGAAAACGATTGGGGTACATGTTGACAAGACTGCTAAATATCGTGCTTACGGCGGCGCCGGCGGCAATAGCCATAGGACTTTCGAAAAAGTATACCGATGCGGCGAGAATGCCGATGCCAAGAAGCGCTTTGACGATCTCAAGACGGAGAAACCAATCGCTCCTCCCTCGCGCATTGATGGCCTGCAGGTTCGCCGTATGGATTGGATAAAACGCGTACACAAAACAGAAAATCTGAAGATAGGGAACGCAAGGCAGCCACTTGTCGGTGAGCAATATGTGTACAATGGGCTCTGCCGTCACGGCAAGCAGTGTCAGCACGGGAAAGAGCACGAAGCAACTGGTGACGATGGAGCGGCGTACCATCGCTTTGAGGCGCTCGACATTATGCTGTTCTCTTGAAAAAACGGGCAGCATGACGGTCTGAATTGATCCGTTGATGTTGTTGACGACGAGATTCGGGAATTGTTTGCCTCGATTGAAAAAGGCTAATGTGCTGGAGCTGTATTTTTTTCCGATAACAAAGCTTTGAAGTTCTTGATAGAGCGCGTTAATCAGGCTAGAACAGAGCAGTTTCCATCCAAAGGTGAAAAATGTGCGAACCCGTGCAAAATTAAAAACAAAACGAGGATGCCAGCGCAGGACGATCATCAGCAACAACGAGATCGCCGTATGGTTGCTTAACTGTTGCGCGACAAGTGCCCAGACGCCGAAGCCGCGGTACGCGAAAAATATGCCGATCGCGCCGGAGATCAAAGCGGCGGCAAAAGAACACCACATCAGCGATTTGAATTTCATCTCGCGTGTGATCCGTGCCTGCTGGATCGAATTCAGCGCGCCTGGTATGAGAATCAGCGCAAGCACACGCAAAACGCGTGTTAACAATGGCATGTTGAAAAACTGTGCGATGGCGGGAGCGCCAATGTAAAGCAATCCGTAGAAAAGGATCGCGATGGCGAGACTGACCCAGAATACCGATGAGTAATCGTCTTCTTCTACGTCATCGGCTTGGATCAGCGCCGTATTGAGTCCGCTTTGTACAAAAACTTGAGAAATTGTGATAAAAATGGCAAGGATCGTCAGCACACCGTAGTCGCTCGGGTCAAGCAAACGAGCCAGAATAATCTGGATGACAAAAGAGGTGCCCTGACAGAGCATGCGTTCAGCGTATTTGAAGCCTAAGGATCGAATGACTGAAGGTCTTTTTTTCATGATGTCATAATACTCATAATGAGCCGATGATTAAATCGCTCCTTTCCTGCCATCTCCTTTCCTGCCATCAATGTATTATATTATAATCTGATCGTTACCGTCGCATCTTGCGTATTATCGCTGAATAGAAAGCTCCGATTTTGCGACACGAGACAAAGGACAGATAGTCGCATTTTGCATGTTATCTTTGAAGTGAGAAAGGATGACTTTTTCTGACTTTGTGATCGTGTCGGTCGCATCTTGCGTATTATCGCTGAAGGGAGAACCGTGTCATCCATGACAGCGCCCATTCTTCATCTTTTTCCTGTGGATATGGAGCACATCTATAAGCACTATATCCGTTTCATTAACACTCACTTTGACGCCGATGCGCACGTTTTCTTGCTCGTCGGTCAAGGAGCTTCCGGAATACTCGAAAAAACGATCCCGAAAGCGATACGCCGGTACGACAATATAACGCTCTATAACTACGACGATTCAAAAGATCGAACCGAACTGTTTTCTCGTATCGATCAAGGGTGCTTGACTCTCTGTCACTCGCTCTATTATCCGGTTCGCATGTTGGTTCAACTGCTGCTAAAGCCATCTCGTATGCGCCGACTTGTGTGGGTGTCTTGGGGGCGGGATATGACGAGCTGGTCGAGTTCTGGAGGATCCTTGCGTCATCGGATCGGCTTTTATTTCCGTTGTCGCGTTCCGTATTTTGTTGCGATCTTTGAACCGGATCTTGCGACATTTCAGCAGATTTATCGCTCCGGCGCGCGTGCTTTTCTTGCCGGTTACCCTGTAACAATTTATAGCGGACTCGAGAACCTGAAAGATGTTGTGCCGTCACTTTCTAGTAAGATCGAACAAGACCTTCCAATCAATGTGATGATCGGACATTCAAGCACCGATGAGCTCCGCCACCTCGACGTAATTCGTGATCTTGCTCACCTGAAAGATCAAAATCTGCGCTTCTATTTTCCTTTAACCTATGGCGATTCAGCGTATGGCGACAACGTTTCAGGTGTAGCAACGGATGTTTTCGGTGAAAAAGCGATCTGCATGAGAAACAGCATGCCGCTTGTGGATTACCTTAATTTTCTTGCCTCGGTGGACATTGCCATCTTCAACACCGAGCGTCAGATCGCGCTCGGCAATATTCACCCGTTGCTTTATATGGGGAAGACGATCTATCTGCCGCATGAATCCGTCTTATCCAAACATTATCGTTCTCACGGTGTGCCCATCGCCGATTATGAAAGCATCGCGACATCTTCATACGACACATTCGTGAAGCTCGGAGATGTATCGAAAAGTCGAGCCTATGTTGAGAAGTACGAGCTTGACATGGATCGCTTCATCTCCTGTTGGTCAGATGTTTTTGCCATAGCGTCTTCATAGTGAAGTTGTCTTCTTGCGCATGACAATCAGCGCAAGAAGACATTATTAGATGCTATAGATTTTTCTTCGGAGTGTATCACGATACATAATCGCAAAAAACGGCTGCGTTTCAATGGATGCTCTGTTATCTAACGGTAACATTTCAGGGTACATTAACGTAAGAGTTTGCTTTGGGCAAGCGTTCCCATCGGATCCCAAGGCTCAAGTTCTACAGGCTTTTCGTCGAGAATGGCGAGAGTTTTGCTGCTCAAATATTTTTTGTTGACGACCGCCTGATAGACAAAACGGTCAAACCAGATATCGCTTCCGACATAATAGCCTTCGCGCGCGACTTTGTCGCCCCACGAATTCTCGATTTTCCACTTGGTTGGCGTATTATCCACAAGATTTACACCTGTGAACAGCATGGCGTGATTCATCGCGCTTTCGCCGGTGTGGAGCGCCTCCTCCTTGGTGATCGAAAAATCGACATCAAAGACGGCTTCGAAATCGAAAGCCTCCGGCGCCCAATACCCATCCTTGCGATCGCCGAATTTGCCGCAGTCGCAACCGAACCAAACGACGGTGTCGTCCTTGAGCTGGGAAAGTACGGCCTCTTTCAGCTCCTCAATCGGGACGTTTAAGTAACGTACAGGTTTGCCTTTGACATTGCCTAGAAACTTTACTGTATAAAGCTTGTGATACGGTGTTTCTACGCGCGGCGAGTGAATCAGTGAAATATAGTCGTCAAGGTTCACGCCGACAAATTGTTCGTAGAATGACGACGGTGTCAAGTTTCTTACGGAGTGGTACTGTTTATCTCTATCGACATATTCGAAATCAAACGTCTTGGGTGGGACGCCGAAGCTGGTGCACAGCATGCCGTAAATTTCAGATAAGCAATGTTCTTTCATCGCCTTTTGCTCTGACTTGTCACGGACTTGTTTTATGTCTGCGGCAAAACGGCGCAGTCTCCTGTTCATTAGGCTTGTCAGTGTTCGCGTATTGCTGGACGCATAGGTCTCCGGCATGGCATCTTTCGGTACCAAGCCGTATTTTTGAGTGATCGCGGTGAACATATCCCATTGACCGCCGTCACCTATGCCTTGTCTGTTGATCCAAGCCAGCGTTCTGTCATCCCACGAGCGATCCTGCAGTTCTAAAATCGATTCGAGGAAAAAGTTAGATTTTTCTAATTTGTCCCAGAAGGCCGTATAGTTTTGCGAGAATTCGAAGCGATCGAGATTCAGATCCCTCGCCGTTTTTTCACGCAACATATTTAACGCCGAAAAGATCCAGCAACGTCCGGTGCGCTGTTGATTCGTCGCAGGAAGGGTTCGAATGTCAATTGAAAAGTAAGATTGTAAACTGCCCATCGCTTCCTGCACACCTGCCGCCTCCTGAATATCGGTTTTCTGAAGGGCGTGGCGCATGGCAATTGATGACTTGTCGTTGTTGTATTCGGCTTCTATTTGTTGAAGCAGTGTTTTGGAAATAGATGATGACATCGAGATCCTCCTATAGTTAAGCTCGTAAGGTCTGTGGTATTTTGACAGGCTTTACTGTTATTTCCACTAAGGTTACCATGCTCTGACGGAAATGTCTTCTCAATGTCTGTGCAATGTAAATTATTGATAAATCAGCGTTCATGAATAATCTCTGGCAAACAATCAAACTGTGTTTAGCGTGTTCCATCAACTGAAGATTGGGACGACGACCATGGCCAATTTTTCGATTTAATTAGATTTTTAATCTGCTGAAAAACAAGATAAGCACTGTTTTTCTTCTTTAATTGAAAAATTGGTCAGAAAAGGTTGTTCACTAGTCACTTTTTATAAATTAATTGATTTTTTGGCCGATGATAAATAGAGCGCTGGCAGTTCTTATAAAAAAATCGAATTATTGGCCAACAGGATCGTGAGGTAAAAAGCGCAGACAGTTTTTCAAGTTTATTAGAACTCTTGGCAGACGGAGTGACGACCATGGCCAATTTTTCGATTTTATTGGGTTTTAAATCTGCTGAAAAACAAGACAAGCACCGTTTTTCTTCTTTAATTGAAAAATTGACCGTGATCTGTACTAAAAATGCCTGATTTTATAAATAATCTTAAAAACTGACCACATCTCGTGATCAGGAGTGGCAATTTAACTAAATTAATTGAAAAACTGGCCAATATTGAAAATAGCTTGTTGAGAGACACGAAAGTTAGGAAGCGATGATATTAATCCACCCTCTTTATTAACTTTATTGGAAATTGGAGATGACGGTCGTAGCCTAATGACGGATTGGAAGCGAGAGACGTAGCCTAGTGACGGGTTGGAAGCGACGGGCGCAGTCTAAGCGATGGGTTGGAAGCGAGAGACGTAGCCTAGTGACGGATTGGAAGCGAGAGACGCAGTTTAGTGACGGGTTGGAAGCGACGGGCGCAGTCTAAGCGATGGGTTGGAGGTGACGGGCGCAGCAGCGAGTCAATTTGAAAGATCAAACAGTGACGACGAGAATTCCCTCTTTGCCGTAGGGAAATTGTTCGACGATGTGACCGTTTCCGAAATCGAAGGCGCCGCCGTGCGAAATCGGTTCGTCTGACAGGACATTGACCATGAGTGTGCGATTTGCTACAAGATAGGCCTGATCGGCATACTCTTGTTCGAAATTACTCCACTCTTCTAAGCTGAAGTTCACATAAACCGGCCATAATAAAAGTCCGCTCGTCTTAAAGCGCTCAGGAAATTCCCAAAGATCACCGCACAGGGCAATTTTGCACGGCATTCCGCGGTAGGAAAATTCGAGCGTATCCGTTCCTTCGCGGTAATGTTCGTCGGTTTTGCTGATGACTTTCCAGCCTGTCGAGATGCGCCGGTAGTTGTGCAATAATTTTCCCCGTTCCAGCAGAGCACAAGACGAGTAAAGAGAGTTGCCATCTTTTTCAAAATAACCGAAAAGCAAATCTGTTTTGTAGAAAAGTGTCAGATCGCATAAATGTTGGATGACATCGCTATTCTGCGCGATGGCGATCTCAATGTCATCATCGGCATTCCAAGAAAGCGCGTCAAATCCTTGAAGAAAAGATTCTCCAAAGCATAGGAGATCGATGTTGTCGCGCGCTTGCTCAAGTGCTTTTTCCATCTGGCCTATGTTGAAAGCCATGTCGTTATTTTGAGAGGTGTAGACGGCAAGGCCGATGTTCATATCTTGTTTTTCCTTACCTTACATCCTGATGGAATCGTCTCCGAAAGCGTTTTTACAGATGCGCGATGAGCGTACGTAATCTTTCAGCACTCACTTCAATTCCAATGTCGAGCCAGTTTTTTCGAGTTCGCGATGAGCGTACGTAATCTTTCAGCACTCACTTCAATTCCAATGTCGAGCCAGTTTTTCCAAGTTCGCGATGAGCGTACGTAATCTTTCAGCACTCACTTCAATTCCAATGTCGAGCCAGT
>JAAZJV010000176.1 GCA_012800135.1 Clostridiaceae bacterium
AAAAGAGAACTCGATTCGCTTCAGCTTACCACGCATGGCAAGCTTTCTTATGAGCATGGAGAGGACGTTTGGCGCGTCTCTTATAAAGAGAGCGATGTCACAGGATTGAGCGATACATTGACAAGTGTCAGTCTCTATCCTGATGGTCGCGTTCGCATAAGCAGAGAAGGACAGATTCGTCAAGAGCTTGATTTCATCAAGGGGGAGCAGCTGATTGAACAGCGCGAGACGCCGTTTGGCCGAATGAAGTTCTCAATTTTTACACATGAAGTCGATGGTACTCTCAATGAGACGGGGGGAGATTTGCGTCTGGGGTACGTCTTGTCATTTAACGATCGTCACACTTACAGCGCGAATGTGCAGTTTCATATCACGCCTAGGGGCTTTGGCCTCGAAGAGAATGAAAATAGGATTAAAATTTGACAGTTTTCGTTATTTTGAGGATAATAGCGGAGCGTGTTTTTACATGAACGCGGCAATTATGTGCCGCCTCTTAATAGATTGCATGACTCCGAAAGGGGGTGTACCACATGGCAGTACCGAAAAGAAAATGGTCCAAAAGAAGATCGCGCACACACCGTGCTACGCTTAAGCACAAACCGATTACACTTGCGCGCTGTCCGCAATGTCACGCACTTAGAGTGCCGCACCGTGTTTGTAAAGAATGCGGGTATTATGACGGACGAGAAGTGATGCCAACTGAGGATGCCTAACGCGTATTCTGATGTGGCATTACCTTTCGTGATTCGCGAAGGATGAAGGATACCGCAGGCACTTTAGGCACTTTCTAAATAATGCCGGAGGGATTTGAAAGCACAGGAGGCAGCGCGCCGCATGGCACGTTGCTTTTTGTTTTTGAAAAGTGAGAACCGATATGACCATGCCCGTGCTGGCCCTAGTCGGCCGCCCAAACACAGGAAAATCGACATTATTTAATGCTCTCACCGGTCGACAGACGGCCATTGTCGGTCCGGAGCCCGGTGTGACAAGAGACCGCATCGTCGGTGAAGCTGACTGGGGCGGTCTTGAATATCAGGTCATCGATACCGGCGGTATCGATTTTGCCGACAACGATATCCAGCGTCTCGTACAACATCAGGCAGAAGTGGCGATCGATGCTGCAGATGTTCTCTGTCTGGTGTGCGATGTGAAGGCGGGGCTTTCCGATCTTGAATTCAAAATTGCGGATATGCTTCGTAAAAGCGGGAAACCTGTCGTTGTTGTCGTTAATAAGATTGATCAGCCCGGTGACGAACCCGACGCATTTTACGCATTCTATGAACTCGGTTTTGAACATGTTTATTCCATATCTGCATCACATAAACTGGGTCTTCCCGAATTTCTTGACGCAGTGACTGAGCCGATGAAATCGATCGCTCAGGAAGACACTTCGGACGAACCGATCACTATTGCCGTAGCGGGACGTCCCAACGTCGGAAAATCAACACTTTGCAATGCTTTAATAGGCGAAGCGCGGAGCATTGTGTCAGATATTCCAGGAACGACTAGAGACGCCATTCGAACTTTAGTCGAGAATGAATATGGACGATTTCATATTTACGATACAGCGGGTATTCGTCGCCAATCTAAGGTCTCAGGAAAAATCGAATTTGTTAGTGTGCTAACGGCATCACGCTCAGTAAAAAAAGCCGATGTTTGTTTGCTGGTATTAGATGCAATTGACGGACCGACCGCTCAAGATACGAAGATTGCAGGAATCGCGCACAATGAAGGTATACCCGTAATATTTCTTCTCAACAAATGGGATGCTGTCAACCATAGTGAAATTTCCCAGTTTGAAATGGAAAAAAAGTTGCGTATGCGCTTTCCATTCATGTTGTATGCGCCGGTGCTTTTCATTTCAGCGAAAACGGGGCTCAACTTGCCTCGCATCTGGCCTCTGCTGCTTCGTTCTTATGAGGCGGCTCGTCGTCGAGTAACGACGTCGCTTTTGAATGAAGTCATAGCCGAAGCAGTCATTCAGCATCCGACACCTCAGAAAAAAGGACGGCACCTTAAGATATATTATGCGACACAAGTCTCTACGTGTCCTCCTACGATTGTGTTTTTTGTCAATGATCGAAAATTAGTCCATTTTTCGTACGAACGCTATCTCGAAAATTGTCTACGCGAAGCGTTCGATTTTGACGGTACTCCGATCAGAATTCAGTTCAAGGGAAAAGCGGCTCGAGATGAGAAGGCGTCGAAGGTGACTCCTTACTAAGGTTCCTCATGCTATAATCGTATCGTCAAGAGAAAGGACGGTACGCGCGTAATCCATGACTCGCAACGTCACAAAATCAATCGTAATTCTCATCGTGGTTCTGCTGATCACAGGTTTTGTGATCGCCGGTTTTATCACGGGCTATCGCTATGTTTTAAAACAAGACGAGCGTTTCGCGAATCTGCGAAGTCAATTTGACGAACGCGGATTTTCCCCGATAACAAAGGATACGCCGAATGCGGTAGAAGTCTATATCCCTCAGCAAGCCGATTCTGAGACCATAGGCGAGATACTTATTGACAAGGGTCTGATATCAAATCTTCTCGCTTTTAAGGTTATTTCCAAGTTTAACGGATTTGACGGGCAGTACCAGTATGGCACCCATTATCTTGTCCCCGGTCTTGCGTACGATGAAATTATGGTTTTGCTCACCAATCAGCCTGAGCCGGTGACGGTGACGATTTATGAAGGTATGACTTACCTTGATATTAAGGAAAAGTTGATTGATGCCGGTATGCGCTTTAACCCGAAATTGCTCGATATGATGATGAATCAGCCAAGCCTATTCATGGATTTTTCGTTTGTCCGACAGATTGAAACGAAACCGGGGCGTGAGTGGCTCCTTCAGGGATATCTTTGGCCTGATACCTACCGCTTTGATATTAACGCAACGGAGCAGCAGATCATTCGTACTTTTCTTAGCAACACAGAATATCGTCTTCGACAAGGCAATTATCTGGAGCGTGCGACAAAAATCGGCATGTCTTTAGATGAAGTTTTGACGCTTGCATCTATCGTACAGCAGGAAGGTCCGATTGTTGAAATGCCGAAGATTGCTCGTGTCTTTATTAATCGCCTTGACCAGGGAATGCCGCTTCAGTCTTGCGCGACGATCAATTATCTTCGAAAGGAAGAAGGGAAGGACGCCAGGTTGTGGATTTTTCATGACGATATTGAACGATACGTAAATAACCTCTATAACACATATAGCTATTCCGGTCTGCCGCCCGGTCCTATCAATTCGCCCGGTCTTGTGGCAATCGAGGGAGTTCTATGGCCGGCTACCGATCGCACGTGGCCGGGCGCAGGTCAGTACTTATTTTTCTGCGCTCGCGGTGACGGTTCGAACGATTTCTCAAAGACATCGGCTGAACATGAGGCCAAAGTCGCGCATTACAGCGCTACGCCGTAGTGTGCGGACATGATACCGATGGCTAGAAAGCCCCGAGTTGCCTTACGTGTCATCGATGCTGAACGCAAACGAAATATACGTTTGCAGAAAGAACGGCTCCGTCTTTTCCCTGCGTCACTAATCGGACTGACCGTTTTCTGTGTTCTCTTGATCATATTTTTTATTCTGGAAATGAAGGGATGGATTTCTACGGGAGGCGTGGCAGGTTCTGCCCTCGCAGATAGTGTGCATACACTGATCGTTATGGGTTTTATTCCGCTCGTTACGGCCTCTGTTATTCTCTTTGTTGCGAAGCCTCCGATTCAGCTTGTCATGGGCAGCACACACAATCGTTGGTCTTATTTCTTCGCTCCTGTCGTTGGCTTCTTAACGGCAATGGCTGTATGGTGCTTGCGTGAACTTTTGATATCTTGGGTAGAGCAGGCAGCTCAATATATGGCGCTTCCTTCCTATATTTGCACGGGACAATTGTTGATTGGTCGATCCTATGTCACGACATTTCTCGCCCTTTTGACGAATATTTTTGTGCCTGCAACGGCGCTGGAACTCCTTCTTAGAGGATTGGTACAGCCCGGTCTTTTAGTTGGTGCATCTCCGCTTTTGGCTTCTTTTGAAATTGCCATCTTGGTGGCGCTGGCCCAATTTGATATGTCCGGATTTGTTTTAATAGCGATAGGCTCACTCATTGCGTCTTGGGTGAGACATAGCTGTGATTCGCTTATTGCTTCCTCTTTGACGAGCGCAGGGTACAGTTTTTCGCTTTTGATGTCCGGTAAGGTATTCGGAATCGCGGGGTCAACGCTCTTTTCCAGTATTACGATGGACGATGCGCAATACCGTGTATTTCTTATCACTTGTCTGCTCTTTATGTCACTTTTGCTCATCGCGCCGATCGCCTTTATTCAGGGTCTAAGTGTTCGCACAAAGCAACAAGGTTTACTTGAAGGGCGAGTTGTATATACTTCTGAACGCCGCGGTATCAGACGTTTCACAACAGTCATACTGACCTTAATCCTTGCGGTGGTACTGGTAGTCTGTTCTTTGTTCTTTTCGACATAAAACCATGTCTTGATCTCCATAAGTTATTATTTATGTCATCGACTCTCATTTGTCGCAATTTGTCATTTCTTACACTGATGATTAATTGGTGGTTAGACCTTGGGATTCTGTCATATTAATACTGTCTTTATTCGAATTATGAATAAAGAAAGAGTAAGAAAAGGGAAGAAAGGAATCTCAAACTGACAGATCTCGCGAAGTGATCGTTTCATTGGCTGATCTTTATCTGCTGTAGCGGAATCTTTTAGGTACCTGCGACATAGGTGACGTACTACGGTAATAACAGCCGGAAGAAAAGCAAGAAGAAACGCCGTCACGAGCATGTCGATTGCATTCTCTGTACCCTGTGCTGCAAGTCCTGTTGCAAAGGCAAACCATACATCGCCATTTCCTATCATCTCGCGTCCTGATATATATCGCGAGATCATTGACGCGATCATCATGAATAGTCCCGTCGTTGCCGCGCCTGCGAATATTTGTGTCCAAGTCGCCTCAGGCAGCAATATGACGTTGAACAAAGAAAATAGCGTAAATGTACAAAGAGTCGATGCCGATACGTATCGTGTTTGAAGATCCTGCCATGAAAGGATGATGCCTGTGACGATCAGGCCAAGACCGGAGGCGACTCGACACAATGCTGTTAAGTGCAATAATTGAGGTCTCATGATCTTATTATGGAAAACTAATTCTATTAAAAAGGATCCTTTAACCTCTATTAACAACTACTAGCTGTCAAAATGATCAAAAGAGAAATATTATTTTGAAAACGGACAAAATTTTCAAATTCGGTTGATACAAATATTTATGACCTTCATTTGGCTGTTGAAATACACAAAATGACTCTCACATCCGAATGTAAAATGAAATAATCTGTAATAGGCCTGTTGCAGAATTCACACGCATATTAAATCTGTTGAATCGCACGATAAAAACATTTTTGACAAATAGTGATTTAAGAAAAGATAACATTCGTGTAAATCGCAGCTTCTGCTATAATAAGCAGCGGCATTACTAGAGAGGGGTGGGCAAAAGGCAGCCCGTAAACAATTATATGAATGTTAAAGATATTAAAAGAGGTGTACGCACGCTGCTTTACGCGGAGTTTGGAAAGAGCGTCAAGAACGCCAGCGAGCATGAATACTGGACTTCACTTTCTCGCGTTATCATGGGAAACATCGGTCCCGATTGGGAGGCGACGCGTGAAAAATACGCATCCGAGCGGATGACCTACTATTTTTCGGCTGAATTTCTCGTAGGTCGCAGTCTGCTTAACAATTTAATCAACCGCGATCTATTGGATAGCGTACGTCAAGTCGTTGAAGAAGATGGTTTTGACTTTGATTCGGTTTTAAATGAAGAGACCGATCCTGCGCTTGGCAACGGAGGACTTGGTCGTCTGGCAGCGTGTTTTCTGGATTCGGCTGCGACGATGAACCTTCCTGTAATGGGACAAGGATTATTGTATCGCTTTGGTCTTTTCCGTCAGGAAATCGATCACGGCAACCAAAAGGAGTATCCGGATGCTTGGATGGAGATGCCGTATCCATTTATGGTTGCTCGCCGTGAAGATCAGGTGCGCGTTCATTTCAGCGATATGGACGTCTACGCAGTGCCGATGGATCTGCCCGTTACGGGTTTTCATACACGAAACGTTAATACGATCCGCCTGTGGAAAGTCGAAGAAGCTGAAGAGTTTGACTTTAACCTGTTTAATGCGCAACGTTTCGACGATGCGGTGATTATGCGCAATCGCGTACAGGATATCTGTCGTGTGCTCTATCCGAACGATACATCATACGATGGAAAGGTATTGCGTGTTCGTCAGCAATATTTCTTTGTTTCCGCGGCGCTTCAGACGATCGTGCGTCAATATAGAGAACAGCACGGATATGATTTTTCACAATTTTCAGAGAAAAACGTGATCCATCTTAATGATACACATCCCGTATTAGCCATCCCAGAGCTCATGCGTCTTTTGATCGATGAGAATCAGCAGAGTTGGGAAGAAGCCTGGTCAATCGTGACGAAAACGTTTGCCTTTACTAACCATACGATTTTACAAGAAGCGCTTGAGAAATGGGATATCGAGATATTCAGGTTTCTATTTCCGCGTATACTTGAAATCATTGAAAAAATCAACAAACAATTTGAAAACGAAGCACGTGCTAAGGGGTTCAATGCGGATGAGATCCAACATCTTGCGCCCATTCATAATGGAAAAGTACACATGGCGCTCCTTGCCGTGTATACCTGTTATTCAGTAAACGGTGTAGCAAAAATACACAGCAATATTCTCAAGACCCGTGTTTTCAAAGATTTCAACACATGGTGGCCCAATAAGTTTTCCAACAAAACGAACGGCGTTACACCACGGCGTTGGTTAAATCTTTGTGCGCCGAATCTTTCGTCGATGTTGACGCGTCTTTATGGTTCAGATGAATGGATCACAAATATGAAAGCTCTTGAAGATCTTCTTCCTGTTGCTGAAGATACGACAGAGATGCGCAATTTCTTGGAAGTTAAGAAAGAGAACAAAGAGCATCTCGTTGAACTGATTAAGGAGCGCGAAGGCATTGAACTTGACACAAGTTTCCTTTTTGATATTCAGATTAAACGTCTGCACGAATATAAAAGGCAGCTGTTAAATGCTCTTGAGATATGTGATCGATATTTCAAGCTAAAAGAAAATCCAAATCTCAACGTCCAGCCTGTCGCGTATATTTTCGGAGCAAAAGCGGCGCCAGGTTATTTCTTAGCCAAAGCGACGATTAAGTTTATCAACGAGGTGGCGCGCATGGTCAATGACGATCTCGAAGTGAATGAGAAGCTTCGAGTTGTTTTCATGCACAACTATAATGTCTCTCTCGCGGAAAGTCTCTTTCCCGCGGCTGATCTTTCAGAGCAGATCTCAACGGTTGGCATGGAGGCCTCCGGTACCGGCAACATGAAATTCATGATGAACGGCGCGCTGACGATTGGCACCTATGACGGCGCTAACCTTGAAATTGTAGAACGAGTAGGTGAAGAGAATGCATTTATGTTTGGTCCAAAACTTGAAGATTTTCCTGAGACCAAAAAATTCTACACATCTTATTGGCAGTATGAGAACATCGAGGGTTTAAAGCGCGCAGTCGATCTGCTTGTAGACGGAACGCTGTCCGACGGAAAAACGGGGATGTTCAAGGCTCTGCATATGAAGCTTTTGAAAGGTTCGAGCTATGAAAAAGCAGATCCATTCTATGTGTTAGGTGACTTTGACGCCTATCGTAATACGCGCAACTACGCTTATAAGTCCTATCGTGACGCGATCGGCTGGGCGAGGAAGTGTTGGGTCAACATCTGTATGAGCGGCTATTTTAGTTCCGACCGTACAGTGAGCGACTATGCGTCTGATATATGGCACATTACGCCTAATAAACTCGTCGACTAGATACTCGAACAATGAACAAGCAAATTAAAAAATGGCTTGTTGAAGATCGTCGCAAATGAAGAAAGGAGCCTACCCTTGGCCAACAACAAATTCACTTACGAAATTAAAAAAGAAATTGCTGTCCTATCGAGCAGCCCAAAATCAGGTTGGAATCGCGAACTCAACTTTGTAAGTTGGAACGGTGCCAATCCCAAGCTTGATATTCGCGATTGGTCACCGGATCATACCAAAATGGGAAAAGGTATTACGCTCTCACGAGAGGAAGCTGCGATTTTGGGTACCATTCTTGAAGATATCTCGCTTGACGAATTGTTTGGAGAATAGAAAACGTTTTTCT
>JAAZJV010000177.1 GCA_012800135.1 Clostridiaceae bacterium
ATCAAATTCGATTTGGGAAGGGCGGATGGGGAGCAGAGCCAGAATACAAGCCGGCAAAGTACCCGTCATCACGATGTATGAAGAAGCGGGTGGATATAAAGTATACGTACTTCAACCTGCTCTCTTCCAAAGAAGGGAGTTTTTTAATGTCTAAACAGATTCAGCTGATGACCTTGAAATGTCCTCGCAATATTATCAAGCGCGACGGCAGTCTCATGCCTTTCGATGCTCATAAGATCAGACAAGCGATGGCAAGCGCAAACAATTGCGTGCCAAGTGAAACGCTGACTTCAGAAGAGCTCGATCAGATCACCGGAAACGTCATTCAAATGCTCGACTACCGACAAGATCCGGATGTAGAAACGGTTCAAGACTGCGTCGAGGAAGCGTTGATGGCATTCGGTGTCTATCAAACGGCAAAAGCGTACGTTCTCTATCGTGAAGATCATAAGAAAAGGCGAGAGGCTGCTCAAAACCTGATGGAGAGCTACAAACAGCTTACCTTCGTCGATTCGGCTGATAGCGATCTCAAGCGGGAGAATGCGAATATTGACGGAAACACAGCTATGGGCACCATGCTGAAGTATGGTACCGAAGGCGCCAAATCCTTCGTCGACAACTATATTCTGCCGGAAGATATGGCAAAAGCGCACCAGGACGGCTCGATCCATATCCATGACAAAGATTTCTATATGCTAACCGAGACGTGTTGTCAGATTGATTTGCAAAAACTTTTTAAAGACGGATTTTCTACAGGACACGGTTTCTTAAGAGAACCCCAAAGCATCCTCAGCTACGCCTCTTTAGCTTGTATCGCGATGCAGGCGAACCAAAATGAAATGCATGGCGGCCAATCCATCCCGGATTTTGACTTTGCGATGGCGCCCGGGGTGACCAAAACGTATCGTAAACACGTTCGCGATCTGATTGAAACTTCACACCTTTTTACGGAAGAAAATGATCCTCTCCTAAAAAGAACCCCTGAGCTCCTTGAAATCGACTACAATGGCTTTTCTTCACTCCTTGAAGAAATTGAAAATGAAGCAGCGACGAAAAAAGAAGATGGGCAAGACATGTCTGAGGGAGAATCACGTTGGCGTGCATTCTTACAAGTGATAAATGAGCGTTGTGAGCGTGATACGTATCAAGCGATGCAGGCGCTGATCCACAATCTGAATACGATGAATTCCAGAGCCGGTGCTCAAGTTCCATTCAGCTCCATCAATTACGGAACAGACACATCCGCCGCGGGTCGCCTCGTTATAAAAAACGTGTTGCTGGCGACGATCGACGGTCTCGGGCGCGGCGAAACACCCATTTTCCCTGTTCAGATTTTCAAAGTAAAAGAGGGCATAAGCGCACAAAAGAGCGACCCAAACTACGACCTTTTCCAACTTGCGATCAAGTGTTCGGCCAAACGTCTTTTCCCGAACTTCAGCTTCCTCGATGCTCCTTTCAATCGGCAATTTTACCGGCCCGATAACCCCAACACGGAAGTTGCGTACATGGGCTGCAGAACGCGCGTGATCTCGAATGTCTATG
>JAAZJV010000178.1 GCA_012800135.1 Clostridiaceae bacterium
AAAGCGGCTTCGCCCCCTATGAGATGCGTAAAGGCGATCAGGTGATCGGCATTGACGTTGAAATCATGGCCGCCGTCGCAAAATCGATGGACAAAGAATTGGTCATCGAGGACATGAATTTCGATTCTCTTATTCCTGCCGTTCAATCAGGCAAAATTGACATCATTGCGGCAGGATTGACCGTCACGGAAGCGCGCAAAGAGGAAATTGACTTCTCGGACGATTACGTTGTGGGCGCGAAACAGGTCTTGGTCGTTAAAGCGGCAGATCTGAACTGAGGCCGGCATGCAAGAGCTATGGGCATCGATTGAACAATGGTTTATCGCCTTCGGCCAGGAGTTTCATCGAAACTTCCTGGTCGACGGGCGATACCTTTGGCTCCTTGACGGGTTAAAGAACACCCTTTTAATGACGCTGTTCGCAAGCCTGATCGGTATCGTGATCGGGCTTTTTGTCAGTATCATCCGCGTTCTGAAGCAATCGGGCGCAAAGGTCGGTATTCTGGATAAACTTGCCGGCCTTTACATTACCGTGATACGCGGCACGCCGGTGATGATCCAGATTCTTATAATCAATTTTGTCATCTTCGCGTCAGTGCGGGTAAGTAAGCTCCTAGTTGCCTCGTTGGCATTTGGCATCAACAGCGGCGCTTATGCGGCGGAGATCTTTAGATCAGGAATTCAGTCGGTTGACACAGGTCAAATGGAGGCGGCGCGCTCACTCGGACTCCCCTACGGCAAATCGATGCGCTACGTCATACTGCCACAGGCTGTGCGAAACGTCCTCCCTGCACTTTTCAACGAATTCATCACCCTTGTAAAGGAAACGTCTATTTCAGGCTACATCGCTTTTACCGATTTGACACGTGCAGGGGAAAACATTCGGACGCTGACCTTTTCTGCCCAACCGCTGATCATGGTCGCGCTGATTTACCTCGTCGTTGTGATGATCATGACACGGATTTTAAGAATGATGGAAAGGAGCCTGCAACGCAGTGATCGAAATCAGCCATCTTCGTAAATCATTCGGCGATAAAGTTATTTTGGAAAATATTACTGAAACCATCCATGCCGGGGAGAAAATAGCAGTAATCGGACCTTCAGGGTCTGGAAAGAGTACGTTGCTTCGCTGTCTTAACCTTCTTGAAAAACCGGATTCAGGAACAGTGAGAGTGAACGGCGATGAAGTAACTCCTTCCAACATAGATCACTTTCGCCGCCAGATGGGCATGGTCTTTCAGCAATTTAATCTTTTTCCGCATCTTTCCGTAGAGGACAATATCACGCTCGCACCGATCAAACTAGGCCTTCTGAAAAAAGAAAAAGCGCGTGATCGCGCGCTGGAGCTTCTTCGAAGCGTTGGTCTTGAAGAGAAAATCGACGAGTATCCGAAACGGCTTTCAGGCGGCCAGCAACAGCGCATCGCGATCGCCCGAGCACTGGCAATGGAGCCGCAAATCATGCTGTTTGATGAGCCAACAAGCGCGCTCGACCCTGAAATGATCGCGGAAGTTTTAGAGGTCGTAAAAAAACTGGCGAGTAATGGCATGACAATGCTAATCGTGACCCATGAGCTCTGGTTCGCTCAAGAGATCGCCTCCCAAGTGTGGTTTATGGAAGAAGGCATCATTTACGAAAAGGGAACTCCGGAAGAGATCTTCAACCACCCGAAGCGAGAGCGAACGAAAGCATTTTTGTCGCGCGTCATTGCGGTTCGCGGTGATCACCACGATTTACACACCTAGGCGAACAACATTCCGCATAAGCCTAGGTGTACGACATGCCTATATAAAACCCTAGCCGCACGACATTCCTGCATAAACCTAGATGCACGACAAGCCTATATAACCCTAGGCGAACAACATTCCGCATAAGCCTAGGTGTACGAAAAACCGTATATACCTAGCCGCACGACATTCCTGCATAA
>JAAZJV010000179.1 GCA_012800135.1 Clostridiaceae bacterium
AGCAGTATCCCGACCGTTTCTATCAGTTCGGCATCGCAGAACAAAACATGTACGGTACAGCTGCCGGCATGGCAAAATCAGGGCTCATACCCTTCACGTCCTCGTTTGCCATCTTTGCATCGTGCCGAGCACTTGACCAGGTGCACACCGACATCTGCTACCAGAGGGCGAATGTTAAGCTGATCGCTTCACATGCGGGAACATCATTCGGACAAGCGGGAACGACGCACCATTCGACCGAAGACATTGCCATAATGCGGTCGCTGGCCAATCTCGTTGTTATTGTGCCGGCCGACGGCATGGAAACGGCCAACGTCGTTCGCGCCGCTGTCGAATACGACGGCCCCGTCTATATCCGCATTAACCGCGGCTTCGACCAAGTTGTCTACGGAACGTACGACTACGGATATCAAATCGGCAAAGCCGTCGAAATCTATGAAGGAACGGATGCGACGGTCATCGCTTGCGGATCCTGCGTATTCCAAGCACTCCAAGCCGCCAGAGAACTTGAGGCCGACGGCGTGAGAGTCCGCGTCCTCAATATGCACACGATCAAACCGATTGATCGAGAAGCCATTCTGAAAGCCGTCCATGACACGCGACGTATTATCACGGTGGAGGATCACACCGTCATCGGCGGCCTTGGCGGCGCAGTGGCGGAAGTCATCGCTGAAAGCGGCATGTCATGTGCCTTCAAGCGTCTCGGCCTGCAAGATACCTTTTCTCCTATCGGTTTTCACGAAGACCTGATGTCGATTCACGGCATTGATACCAATGGCATCGTCACCGCTGTTCGCGAACTTCTGAACATGGATTTTGAGGACGACGAAGACTGGGAGGACGAGGTGTAACATGGACACGCAAGACGATCGTTATTCAGGAGGCATCTTTTTTAACGCCGTGTTGCCGCTGGTTCGCATTATCATTGAGGACACGCCGAAATTGGCGGCCTCTTTGGAAGGCAAATCCGGCGTGTTCCAGATGTCGAGCGATTCCGATGAGGGGCTCAAGGCGACTCATTTTATCGTCGACAATGGCAAAATCACAACGAAACTCGGTCCTTATGATGGGAAGCCTGACGTAGAGTTTCATTTCAAAACACTCCAACATTTCAACGCGTTTATGAAGGGAACGACGAAAAAGCTTCCTCAGATTCGCGGGATTTTCAAATTCGGCATTTTAATCCCGTTTTTGAAAGCGCTGCTGTCCATGGCATCGCTGCTCACGATGAAGACGATTCCGGAAGACGAGAATACTCAGAAAATGCTCGTAAAACTGTATTTTTACCTGCTTTCTTCCGGCATCAGCCAGCTCAATCGCATGGGGCATCCTGTCATCACCAACTGGACAAAGATGAGCCCCAACCGCATCTATCAATGGACGGTGGATGGCTATCCTGAGGTTGCCGCGTGGCTCCGAATTAAAGCGGGCAAATCGAAATCGTCTTACGGCCGATATACGAGATCGCAACCGTTTTTCACAATGCGGTTCATCGACCTCTCAAGCGCACTACACACACTGCTGGGCATTGGAGAACTAACTGATCATGTTGCGAGGGGGAAACTGATCATGGAGGGGGGACCCGAATTCGGGGCCATGCTCGGCGATTACATGTTGCTTGTCGGCTCCTATGCTCAAGCATAGGGGCCGCAAGGAGCGCACTTTTCTCCTTCACGCGATGCCTGCTCCTCAACACGCGGGCATCGCGTGAAAGCTTTCAGTATGTGGTGTAGGGACATTGACATCGTATATAGCACCGTTTGAAAAGTGTTTCATTTTTCTTTTCAACAACACATCGCCCCTTCCGTCACGCCATATTAATGTAACGTTAACGAGAATTCTGAGAAGTTCGTCGTGCTGTGTTAAAATGGCTGAGTCAGAGCGCCGCTGAACAATATGGGTATGTGACCCACCAAGAGCCTGCGAACGGGGAAAGCGTCAACGACAAGCCCCGACAAGCCCATGGATAACAAGGACAGGAAAATCATGTCTTCGCGTTTTTATAGTCAAACATTTGCCAACATTTCTCCCGAAAAACGGGATAACGTTTTCACTGCCGCGATTTCTGCTTTTGCAGAGAAGGGGTATGACGCCGCAAATATTAATGAGATTGCCCGCCTTGCCGGCATCAGCATCGGCTCCATGTACAGTTATTTTGATTCGAAAGAAGACCTTTTTCTCGCGATGGTCGAAAAGGGACTGAAGCTTCTCAATCGTGCGATGTTGGACTGTCATCCGGACGAAGGAACGATTATCGAAGTGCTGGAAAGAGTCATTCGAGTTACTGTGCGCTACACAGAGGAACACCCGGACATGTGCCGCCTGTACCTTCTTATCTCTACTGACAATATGAAAAGTCAGACGGAGCGGCTTTCAGAAGAGGCGGAGATTGACTTTCTTGACATGTACAAGCGTATCCTGAAATCCGCTTTGCAACGTGGAGAAATCCGAAGCGATATCGATATCGATACGGCAGCGTTCTTCATCGACAACATCGTCATCATGCTCCAATTTTCTTTGACGTCTCGTTATTATCAGCACCGGATGGAAAACTATCTAGGCGAGGAAGCGTCTGCCGACCGCGAACATCTCGTCCGAAAGACCCTTGATTTTATCTGTCGCGGACTGGGTATACACCCTGAAAGTTAACATTCTTTTTCCAATATAAAATATAATATGTAAATAGTATTGAAGCTGACGCCGAGGAGGCGCTTTTGTGGTATCTAAAACAAAGCAGCGCACCTATTCTTGATTGGCCAGTGTGACAAGGTGGCCTCTGTGAGGCGGAAAAGGAGCGAAGTCTCTCCTTTTCTCTGCAGATGGATGTTGGAGAGCAATCTCTGAGAAGTATATAAACGAAGAAGCGCGCTCCCGCTTCTTGGCGGATATACGCGGGAAAGATGTCTTTGTGATCCGCAAAGCGGGACAACGTGCATCCTCTTACGTGCGAACAACGAAGGCAGGAGACCTTTATGAAGCACAATACGAAGCGAACAAAAAGACCGCACCCTCTTCGGGTCATGGTGGTGGGCTGTGGGCGCGCAGCGGCAGCGCATCTCAAGGCCATTGACTATTTTGAGAGAAAAAATCAGTTAGCTTTGACGGCGATCGTTGACCGAGACCTGATGGCCATTGAGCGCACGCTTCGCGAACGGCGCCCAGGAGCGCCGACACCGATTATAGCCACTGACTCAAAAGAGATTCTCGCTCGGCAAGACATCGATATTTGCGTTATTGCGACGCCGCCCCGGACACATGCTCCCATCGGTTTAGCGGCATTGGAAGCGGGCGCTCATCTTATCGTTGAAAAACCGCTTGCGCTTGACCGGGAAGACGCGTACGCGCTTTGCGACACGGCGCGCGAGAAGCATCTGAAAATCGCAGTCGGTCTTAAGTATCGCTACATCCCAGGCGTTCAAGAGCTGAAAAAGTGGCTCGACAGCGGCATCATCGGTGACTTGCTCTACGGAAGCGTCATTGTTCGCTGGGGCCACGGCCAGGATTATTACGATCAAGCTCCATGGTTTGGCACATGGGAGGCCGAAGGCGGAGCGTTGATGAACCAGAGCATTCACGCTATTGACCTGATGACATGGATGATGGGGGGCGAGCCTATGCGCGCGACGGCTGTGCTCGCGCGTCAAGCACACCGCATAGAAGCGGCGGATCTTGCATTCGGTACATTGGAGTTGACGTCGCCACAGTCGGCATGTTTAAAAAAGGAATCCGCGGAGACTTCGGAGACTTTGAATCAACCGGCGCAGCAAGTGCAACGTTGCGTTCAAACGCGACTTTTGAATGTCGAAGGCACCACAAACACGCGTCCCGATGTCAATGAAGCCTCTTTTTTCATCCGCGGCGCAAAGGGCACGCTTCGAGCGAGCCTTGCAGGAGGCAAACCTTCCGTCGTTGCCGAAGACGACACAGGAAAACGATACGAGAAAAAGCTGCTGCTTTCCGCTGTCAAGCGACATATCAAGCGAGAAGGCATCGGAATATTGAAAGAACTCGGCCATCCGATGACTTTTCTTTACGCTGATTTTCTTGACGCCATTGACGAAGATCGCCCGCCGCTCGTCACGGGAGAAGATGGTTTTGCCGCTTTAGAAAATGTACTCTCCTTATTCTATGCGGCAAAAGAAGGAGCGACTGTCGACCTTCCGATTCCGCCTTCCTTCTCTCTTAGCCACATGAAGGGGTTCTTTGAAGGTGAGGCGGCATCTTATGACTGTTTGAAATAACTTTGACAAATGGCGATCAAGTTTGTATGATTGATGGGCGGTAAAGACAGTGTGAGCTTTTTAAGAGGATTCTTCTCTGTTTTTAACATTGCCTTTTTAGCTCAGTCGGTAGAGCGCATCCTTGGTAAGGATGAGGTCGCCGGTTCAATCCCGGCAAAAGGCTCCAAGCCGGAAAGCAGCCGTTGATACAACATCGTGTCTTGACGGCTGTTTTCTTTTGTCAAGCATCGGGATGTACAGACGGATTAAAACGCTTTTGTTATTCATTTTCTTGTAGCGTTGGAGAGTTTAAAGAGATTAATATGAAGTATTACACCAAAGAATGGTATGCCCTCATGCAAAAAATCAATGTGACAGACTGCTATGAGCCCATTCCTGACAAGGTTTACACCGATCGGGACATCCGAATCCTCTATGATCAACAATTGAAAGCGGAGATCGAAAACGACCGTCTTGCCTATGACACTCCGCCCTGTCTATCTCCGGAGGATCTTTTCGGAGACGAAAAAGCATTTGATCCGGAAGACTTCCTTTTTGAAGATCCGGAAACAGGCAGGTTTTATCATCCTCGAACACTTGCAGAAGCAAAATCGACGGTCGAAAAATATCATAAAGAGCAGATGGAAGCGTTTGAGCGTAGAATGCCCTTTGATTCCGCGCAAACGCAAGCATTCTTTGAAGATAATTACAAATACATGCTGGAGGATGATTTTCACGACCTCCCGTTCCGGGTTATGGAAAAAGTTGATAAGCGTCTTCTTGCGCTAAACCTTCTCCCCCGATCCATTTACGACGAAGTGGCTCAGGAGGAAGCGGTCATCATAGAAAAGTTTGAGGCCGTCAATGAAGAGGCGGAGGAGGTTTTGGGCAGCCAAGATATCCCTGATGCCATTAAAGATCTCTTCTATTTCCACGACGCCATGTTTATTTCCATCACCCAAGAAGGAGCGGACATTGACTTTATTCTTCGCGTGGATGGTATATGGGACGCAGCCCCCTTCGTCAAAATTCGCTTTAAAAAAATTACAAGACTCGACAGAGAAGACGGCTTCGTGATCAATCTCCTCACAGACGAAGATGACAAACTCTACTCCTCCACCTATTATCTTTACGAAGAACTCTACAAGACTTCGGCAGGTTACGAAGCACATTTCTTGGTGTCATCGGAAGACAACCTCAAGTATTTGACCATTACCTGTGAAAATATTGAGATTGAAGAGGGTATAGATTTAGGTGATAAGTCCTCATTTTGATTATTCTGTTCACAAACTGACATCTAACCTGATCGACCGAAATTCAAGCATATTCTTATAAGGATGAGAGTTTTAAAAGAATGACTTTGCTTCAACAATTTCGCCCTTAGTCATGTCGCAGGTGAAGATTATCATTCTGCATACATTATCCAAAGAGAGAAATTCGTCCAAATAATTGTAAGACGCTTGCTTTGTGATACGTTACATTGGTCGATAATAGTGTTAACAGTTCATTTGGTGTAACCCATCTAGTAATGAAAAAACAATTATAATACATCGTTTAATGTATTCGCTAATTGTCTTCGTGCGGGATGGATTTTTTCTTCACGAATTTGACCTTCAAAGGCAAAAATTTTCACCTTAAAATACATAAAAATAATACATATAAAGTGATAAAATAAACGGTAACGATGCATCGTTTAATGCATTCGCTAGAGGGCTAAATGTCTTCGCTATGAAGGAGAAAACTTATGAAAGTCACAAAATCCGTTAATTCGTTAATATGCCTAATGTTGGCTTTGGTGATGGCAGTGACCTCTACGGGGTTGACCGCCTGTAATAAGACTTCCGAAACTTCCGAATGGAAGGCTGCGGAAAATGAATGGGTATCGTTGGGTATTGACGTAGCCAAATCGGAAGGACATTATACCGTAACCCTTACTCATGACAGCGATGTATTTGGCGATAAGATTTCTGCCGAAAATATCAAGATTGAAGGTGCCTATCTTAATGAGACCGATGCTCCTCAAGAAAGCACTGAGCCGACCTACACATCAGATACCATTACAGCGTTTCAGGTCGAAAGAGAATCGGCGAAGAAGCTGGTGATTACCTTTGACGCAACAGCTGATTATACACTGATGACCGTAGCCGTACATAAATCTGTGATGTCAAACAAAATGTTCGGCGATGCGTATTGGCGGGAAGGCTCTGAAGTGTATCTGCCGCCTTCGGTTTCGATTGTTGGTGAGTTTACGGTTTACGACCAAAACCCCACGTTGAATATCGTTCTCGAAAACACGACCTTTTCGGATAACCTATCGGCAGATATGGTTGTTTTGGACGGAGCTTTTAGGGGCATAACGGTTACGGGCGTTACCGGCAACGGACAGAACGTGACTGTCACAACGACCGGGACGATCAACGACAAGACTATCCACGGCAAGGTAACGCTCAAAGCCGAAGCTACCCTCTGCGGCAGTTCTTTAGATGCGTTTACAACGGTTAAGCCTGTCGGTGCGGCTGTGATCCCGGAAAGCTATCGTTTAGTCGACGGTAATCTCGAGTTCCGAGTGGAGTTTGGCAATATCGCCCTTACCGCCGACAAGGCCGTCATTGCCGATGCGATTACGGCAGAAGACCTCGATATCGGCGTTAAAGAAGTAGGACCGGACTACGCGATTTTGACCATTGCGACCGATGCCGCAACCGTTGACGAGGCACTGGATACTATCGGCAACGTCATCTTTTCCATTGCCGGCTCAGTGCTTTCCACGGGCAAGGACGCTGTGTTATTTATCAGCGCAACAACGGCGGAGCTCAGTTTTACGGTCGATTATGTCAGTTTGGAAAATGACAAGTACCGTGCGGAGGGCACCCTCTATGCGCTCTACGGAGATATGGAAGAGCTTACCGCCGCGGATTTAACCTTCGGCGGTGATTTTGCGGGCGCCAACGTGGAAAGCCTCAAGAAGAAAACAAGTTCTTACAGTCTGGTCTTTACGTTTGATTCACCTTATGAAGGGTTTGACCTTGAGACTTGCGAACTGAACGGAACGCTCACCGTTTCAGAAGGCAAGATCAAAAATCTTTGGGGCACCAACGGTAACGGTACCTCTTCGTATACGTATGTCTATCAAGAAATGGACAAGGAACTCGGTGATTTCATTGACGCTACCGGTAAATTTGTCGGTGCCTTCGATTCGAATCTTTCCAATATCGGTAAGGCTGCGAGCGCTATCGGCGGAGTCGCAGGTGTGGCGAACGGTGTCCTCACTATTCTGAAGATGACCGGGGTTATACAGGACAGTACGGATCGTAAACTCAAAGAGATCAAAGAAGCGGTTGATATGGTTTCCTCTAAGGTTGATGATCTTGCAGAAAAATTAACGGCCCTGGGGAATGAGCTAAAAAGTTCCCTCGCTGACGTTAGCAGCAAGGTGGATAAGGCTATCTACACTAACGTCTCCAGCGGTTGGAATACTTATATAAAAACCGATGTGGGTAATTTGAAAAAAATTATATCCGAATATGAGGAATATTTTCGCACGAGCATAGTACGCTTCCTTAATAACGACCCTAATAATCCGGCAATAATCAAGATTTACGTTGACTCCGACGGAAATGTAACGCTTCCCGGTATAACTGCCAACTATTCACCGGACGGAAAGAGCATCGATACGATTTACACGTACATGGGCAATAAGGCGGAAGTAAGCGCGCTTGCCGAGGAGATGATTAAAGGCGGCACGTTCGGTCAAAATCGCCATTCTTTGTACAACGGGTTTGATCATGCCCTAAAAGAAGGCTTTGAGAACCGTAATTTGCTTGATCTTATTGATGTCAGGATTATTAATAAAAAGACGGATCAAAACGATTCCGGTGCTGAGCTGACGCGTACGCAGCTATATTACGGGATGATCAATTGCTTTGCAAAAGCTGCCCTGGATAGGATAGGCGTGCAGAAAATACTCAATGCATATAAAGATTTTTGTTATCACCTCGGCTACAAAGATGTGCAAGCGGGGATGAGCAGTATTGACTGTTTCTATACGATGATGACGCTCTACTACAATTTCTATGACGAAGCAGAGAACGATATCAAGCTGATGCGCGCATATCTCGACGCCTTCTCTATCAAGGCATTCCATTTAGCTGCATTTGCGCAGGCATATGACACAAACCCCACTACCGTTGACGATGCTACTGCGGCGTTGGGAAATACACTGAAAAAGAAGGCTCCGGGGGAGGGTGTGGAGCTCCCTACTCCCAAATGGCCGTATATTAATGTCAGGAGAGCCTATTCGTTTGTAGCAGGAAGAAAGATATGGGTATTTCCTCAAGCTACCGGCTATAGTCTTTTTGATTATATTCCAAGCAAAAACGAAGTTCTCAGCAAAGAACAAGTCAAGCAGATTCAAAATCGATATAAGACTTTGAAAAAAATCGGCATTACCGAAGCCGAGAGCTTTTTTGAGTATCTATGCGGAGATACATTAGAGTCTATACTTGAAGAAAGCGGCTGGGGGGAAACGAGGGTTGCAATAGACAGCGTAGAAAGCTCCTTTAAGCCTGACGGTTCTTTATCACTATATGCATATAATACGGAAAAATCAAAATATCCGGGCGCCAGCTATTTTACAGAAGGAAAACTCAACAAGATAGATTGTTCGGGCAAAAGAGAAGAACAGTATTATTCGAACCTCAAACGTATTGACACAACCTTTCTTGACGATACAGGCACCTTCGAGACCGTGCTAACCTATGCGGAAGGAAAATATGACGAGCGTCATGGGTCTTGGACTTATAATGAACACTGGAAGTTTTTCCGTCATTATTACGAAGGAAGCAGCGGTATTTACTTGTTGTGTTACTGATTGAGTTTTAATTGATTGAGTTTTAAAAGTGCAGGTAGGCTTTTCCCGGTCTGCACTTTTCAGGAGGTGAAAATGAAAAAGCTCTGTTGTATCATTATTTGCATCATTCTTGCATGTGCTGTTTTTTCGTCTTGCTCCGATAAGGAGACACCGCCCGTTGTCGA
>JAAZJV010000180.1 GCA_012800135.1 Clostridiaceae bacterium
CTCCACAAGCTCCGCGCCCTCACCGCGCATAACATAAAGCCAAATGCGATCCGTCACCTCAAAATGACTCGAGCGGCGCATCGTCTGAATCTTACTCACGATTTCGCGCAAAATACCCCTCTCAACAAGATCCTCCGTCAGCCTCGTGTCAAGCGCGACCTTCTTCGCGTTTTCACCCTCCACTGCATAACCTTTCGCGGAGACTTCAGTGATTATAAGATCGCCTTCTTTGAGCTGATATATTGTGCCGTCCACATCGAGCTCAATATAACCATTCTTTCGCAGTTCATCCATCGTCGCCTTGCCTGGCAGCGCTTCAATCAAAACACGGGCTTTCGGAAGATCTTTGCCCATAAGGCGGCCGAGCGTGCGGAGCTGGGGTTTGAACTCATAATCAACCAATCGATCGTCATCATCCGAGAACGTCAGTGTCCGGATATTAAGTTCATCCGTAACACACATGGATAACGCGTCTGAAAGCGGCTCAAAACCCGTCGCGATCAACTCAGAAAGCGGCTGACGAATTTTGATCTGTGCGCGGTTTCGAGCGGCTCTTCCGAGCGTTACGATCTCACGCGCGTCCTCCATGGCCTTTTCCAGCTCAGGATCGATCAATGCGTCATCGACTTCCGGAAAATCGCAAAGATGTACGCTTTCCGGCGCTCCTTCGATATGACCTGCGACAAGATTCAGGTAAACCATATCGGCCATAAAGGGCGTGAAAGGCGCGATGAGACGCGCCATCGTCACAAGCACATCATAAAGAACAAGGTACGCCGTGATCTTGTCATCTTGCATGCCGCCGCCCCAGAACCGATCTCTCGAACGGCGAACATACCAATTGGACAACTCGTCAGTAAAAGATTCGATCGCACGCGCCGCGCCCGTGATATCCAGCACACTGAGTTTCTCATCAACAAATCGAATGAGCGAATGCAGACGACTCATGACCCAGCGATCCATCAGCGTCACGTGATCTTTTAACGGGAAATCTTCGTAATCTTCTTTTTGGAAACCGTCAATGTTCGCGTAGAGTACAAAGAACGCGTAAGTATTCCAAAATGTTCCCATGAAACGCCGCTTCGTTTCACGAATCAAGTCTTCCGAGAAACGCGCGGAAAGCCAAGGATTGCTTCCTACGTAGAACATCCAGCGCACGGCGTCGGCGCCCTCTTTCGACAGAATGTCTTTGGGGTCGACCACGTTACCGATGTGCTTTGACATTTTGACGCCGTTTTTGTCGAGAACATGACCCAACACGATACAGGACTTAAACGAAGGCTCATCGAAGATGCAATTGCTTACCGCATGCAAATTGTAAAACCAGCCGCGAGTCTGATCGATCGCTTCCGAAATAAAATCTGCGGGGAAGCGCTCTTCAAAGATCTCACGATTCTCAAAAGGATAATGGTACTGCGCGAACGGCATCGAGCCGGAATCGTACCAACAGTCGATGACCTCCGGAACACGCGTCATCAAACTGCCGCAATCGGGACAGGTAAGATGTACCGCGTCAATCATCGGCTTATGCAATTCGATGTCCTCCGGGCAATCAGGCGACATCTCCCTCAACTCGGCAATAGAGCCCACCATGTGGCGCTTCCCGCAGGACGAGCATTCCCAGATCGGGAGCGGTGTTCCCCAATAGCGCTCACGCGACAGACACCAATCGATGACATTCTCCAAGAAATGGCCGAAACGACCAGTTCCGATATGCGAGGGGATCCAGTTGATTTCAGCGTTCGTTTCAAGGAGTCGATCCCGCAATGCGGTCATCTCAATGAACCAGTTCGAGCGGGCGTAATAAATGAGCGGCGTGGCACAGCGCCAACAGAACGGGTACGTGTGTTCCACATCTTTTTCGAAAAGAAGGCTGTTTTCACTTCTAAGTCGCTCCACCAATCCGTCGTCCGCGTCTTTGCAGAACACGCCAGCAAAGTCGGTGACCTCTTTTGTCATGGTGCCGTCTTCTGCCACAAACTGCACATGCGGCAGATCATAGGCGCGTCCAAGACGCGCGTCGTCCTCGCCGAAGGCCGGCGCGATATGAACGATGCCCGTGCCGTCCGTCAGCGTGACGAAAGGATCGGCGATGATATAAAAGCCTTTTTTGCCCTGTTCTGCAACGGTGGCCTCGGCGTAGGGATAGATCGGCTGATATTGTATACCGAGCAAATCCGCGCCCGTGCACCTTTTCATCACACGCGCCTCTTCACCGAACACTTCAGCACAGAGTTCTTCCGCAATCCAGTAGCGCGGGTTTCCCTCGGAACCGTCCGGTTCATGGTCGAGTTCACAGAGCACGTAATACTCTTTTTCATTGACACAAAGCGCGACGTTTGACGGTAGCGTCCACGGCGTCATCGTCCATGCCGCAAAATACGTGTCGGGATCTTCAAGCGTTCTGAATCGCACGTATATGGAACGTTCCGTGATGTTCCGATAACCCTGCGCCACTTCGTGGCTTGAAAGCGACGTTCCGCAGCGAGGACAATAGGGCACCACCTTGTGTCCCTTGTACATCAAGTTTTTATCCCAGATTTGCTTTAGAGACCACCAGACCGACTCGATGTACGAGTTCTCATAGGTGATGTATGGATTGTCCATATCTGCCCAAAAGCCGACGCGTTCGGACATCTCCTCCCACTCGCGTTTGTACTTCCAGACGCTTTTCTTACACTCTTCGATAAACTTGTCGACACCGTAGGCCTCGATCTGCTCCTTGCCGTCAAGGCCGAGACGGCGCTCTACCTCAAGCTCGACCGGAAGACCGTGTGTATCCCAGCCCGCCTTGCGGGGAACGAAATAACCCTTCATCGTGCGATAACGCGGAATCAGATCCTTGATGGCGCGCGTCAACACATGCCCTGCATGCGGTTCGCCGTTCGCCGTCGGCGGCCCCTCGTAGAAGGAGAAAATCGGGGCGCCTTCTCTAATTTCTATGGATTTTTCAAAAATCCGATTATCTTTCCAAAATTGCAGAATTTTCTCTTCACGCGGCACAAAATGGAGGCTGTTGTCAACTTTCTCGTACATGAATTCTGTACTCCTTCTTTCACGGCACCACCGATTGTAGCGATGACGCATAATCTTGATTCTAATCACGTATTATCATATAACGTTTGTCAATTTAAAATCGTCTCATTCTACCATATCGAACATAATATCCCTCGACTTGAAAAACATGGCGCACTTTATGTAGGATGCTACCTATGAACAAGTGGCATTTAGCTCTATCGTTATTAGGCGTGATCGGCGCCCTTTGTCTGCTCTACGGCTTCTTCATTGAGCCGAAGCGCATTCATCAGCGACTCGTGGCAGTTACGATTCCTGTATCGCACGTCACAAACCTTTCAAAACCGTTGAAAATTGTCTTCTTCTCAGATATTCACCTAGGACCCCGTACGACAGAAAAAGATTTGGCGCGTCAGATGCAAGCGATTATGCAAAACGAACCGAACGCGATCATTTTCGGAGGCGATCTCGTCGAGGAAGCAACCCCGCTTGCCGATAAAGCTTTTTCATCGATGGCGATTTCAGCCTTTGCGTCACTCGAAGCACCGTTTGGGAAATGGGCCGTCTTTGGCAATCATGATCTCGAAGCGCCGCGCTTTCGTCAGTGGACAGAGGATGTTTTCAAGGCTTCAGGCTTCACAATCCTTGAAAATGAGGGTATCAACCTTGACGGACTGCCGGTCTGGTGCTTTGAAGACGCGCTTCACGGAGCACCTGCATTGGACGCCGATGGCACGTCTCCTCTTCCCCAAGAAGACATTGAAAACATCTCAAGAAAACGAGATCAAGACAAAACAGATACGCAACAAAGCGGCTCTGGCTCTGAGGCGCCATTCACTCTCTTCATCTCACATGAACCTGATACGGCACTTCTCTGCCAAGCTAAAGGCGTTACGGGACTAATGCTTTCGGGACATTCGCATTACGGTCAAGTGACCCTCTTCGGACTCCCTATTGTGCGCGTTCCCGGCGCAAAGCACTTCGTGAAGGGAGATTACGACGCAGGA
>JAAZJV010000181.1 GCA_012800135.1 Clostridiaceae bacterium
ATGCCATACTCTTCTTGCGACATAGGACCAAATCCTCTCCTGCGAAATCCGCGACCTAAACCGCGTCTTCCGGCAGCTCTGCGACCAAATCCAAAGCCGCGATCGGGACGATCTGCTTCGCCCGGTGCCCCCGGACAAATACCACGACCTCTTCCGGTCATAGGTCCTGCTCCCATCGGGCCGGTTCCATCTCTTCTAGGCATAGTTTTCACCTCCTTTAAGTTTTTGGCATATACCATTAATCAAAGTATACCTCATTTCTGGCATATGTCAACAACTATTTTAAAATCGGAATCCATAACGATAAAGGACGTTTAAACGCAGTCGACTGCGCATATTCACATCGCACTTTTTAGAGTTGAGCTGACATGAGTGGATCAAGAAGGTAGCAGCTATGTTGCTATACAGCGAATTTATCGAGACGGTATTCCATTTTGACGAGGAAAGCGATGTCGCCTGAATCGGCGAGCCGTCCCTCAACAAAGAGGAGAAAATCTTGTTCGGTGTCAGGCGTGACGTAGAATAGCAAGCGGTCATACAGTCTTGCTTCATTCATATACTGAATGTGGAGCCGATCGACGACAAGCTCTTCTTTTAACGGGTCTAAAGAGAGGTAAGTACCGGCGGCGTCGATGGCAAGTCTTACATAATGAGAGCTGTGCAAGTGCGTGTTGGTGTCAAGGTCACCAAGCTGAACCTGATATATCATCACCACGCCTTCATCTTCGCTAGGATTGTCGAGCACTGAGGCCAAACGCGGGATTTTCGCCATATTGCCGACAGTATCGTCGGATATCGAAGCGATCTTGTCGAGATCAATGACGGATGGCGGACGAAGCGGCTTATGGTCGTCGAGTGTGCAAAAGATCCAATCGGACGACGCCGATCCGAAATAACCATTTTCATCCATGGTGTTGCGATAGTAGCGATTTTCACGGAACAGCCTGACGCCGCGCGTTCCTCGCGTCCACGAATCTACAATCAATATATCCTCTGCTTTAGGGAGTTCGCCAATAAACGAAACGGTGTTTGCAAGGAGAATCCAGCAGATACCGCGAGCGCGAAGATCTTCCGACTTGCTGTCAAAGAGACCGCAGTTATGATCATCGCTATCTTGAGCAAGATCCATTAGACGATGAAGGTGCACGTGGTATCGAGGATTACAATCCTGAAATCTTATTCTATAACGTGCAATGGTGTGTCCGCTGTCTAAATGAATCAATTGCTCCTGTGAGTGCATCAATCTTTACCGTCCTTTCAGATAAGTATTTGTCTTACCGTGTTGCCGTTTCGTGAAAAATTCTGGCAACCATTGTTAGGTTAGCACTGGAATGCGAAGTAAATGTGGCAAAACGGAACTTTTTCCTTATTTAATAAATTGATCACACTTATGAGATAATGTCTTTTATGTATTGAGTATTCCGAACTGACACGGATCGTATCCACCGCGAAAAGTGATCGTGAAATACGATATGGCGCATGATCGGCGAGAAGATATAGGTCATACTGTCGCAGACAGGTGTAATACGAGTCGGAAAACTCTTCTGCATGAGGAGGCAGATTAAATGTTAAAAATAAAAAAATTCGCAAATGAGCTGAGTAAAGATCCGAGCTATCGTACGATTTTTAAGCTGATGGCCACGTATGCTGAAGGCGATGCCATGGAAATGTACACCAGTGATGGTGTTGTAACCATAACGTACCCTGAATATATTGGTGCAGTCGACGAGACGACACGCCGAATATCAGCTTTTTTCGAAACCGACGAGATGAAGCGCGCGGTAGAAGTAAAAGCGCGTGAGCTCGAATCGGACGATCCCGGAAGGCGCGGGTGGGTTGGCATCAAGTTGTCAAACAGCCCGACTTTCGCATGCCTTTTCTGGGGCATCATGGCTTCGGGGCATCCCGTCGTTTTCATCGATTCACGCGCGTCCGACTCGTTGACAGAATCTCTGGCAAAAGAGACGGGCATCATCGCACTGATTACTGATGAAGAGCCTACACGTGAAACGCCCTATCCGATCGTGATGGCGGAAAGCTTCGTCCCTGATTGGCGCGATCCCCAAACTTTAAAGTTTTATAGCAGAAAAGACGGAGAAGAGATGACCGAAAAAGCGGAAGATCGTCACAATTGGGCTGATCATATCGTCCTCTGCACGAGCGGCACGACAGGATCGTCGCGCTGTTATGTACACGATGGCGAAGGAATTGCTGAACAGTTCAATTGTCTTATTCCCCTTTTCGAGGAGACGGATCGTTGGGGGCGCGAGGGCGTCTGCGAGAAAACACTCGCTTTTATCCCATGGCATCATGTTTTCGGATTTATTGTCTCCTTTATTTTCCCACAAGCGACGGGTCATACGATGATCATTCCTGCGAGACCTTCACCTGAAGCCATTGTGCAGGCGTGCCAAGAAAGCGGTGTAACACAACTGGTTGCGATTCCTGCCGTATGGAACGGCATCGCTCGTATCGTCAAAAAACGATACGTCGAAGCAACAGAACAGACGGAAGAAGAATTCGATGAACTGATCGATCTGTCGCTTTCCTGTCAAAAACAGGGCCTGGATTTGCCGCCCATGGTTGACGGGATTCTCGGCATCATCCGAAGTCAGTTGTTTGGTGATGAGTTATACCTTGGAGTAAGTGGAGGAGGATACATTCTCCCCGAGACACTTCGCACGATCAACGGCCTCGGATATTACCTCGTCAACGGGTACGGTATGACCGAGATCGGCATTTTTTCCGTCGTGAATAGCGAAGACGTCGAGTTGCGTCTTGACGGCAGCGTCGGTCGTCCTCTCTACCCGGGATCACTTATGCTTGAACGGCCGGAAGAAGATACCGCGGCGTTTGCTACTGATGAGCACGGCGAACTGCTCGTTCGCAATGGTGTCGTCTATGTAGGCTCATTAATAAAAGGGTGTTTCTACAAACGCGACCGCAACGAATGGTTTCGCACCGGCGATATCGGTCGTTACCAGAACGGAAATGTTTTCTTGGATGGCCGCGTAAAAGATATTATCCTAAAAGCTGACGGCGAGAACATATATCCCGATGAACTGGAGGGAGCATACTCCACGATTCCGGGCGTGCTGCGTCTCGTCATCTTCGGTCTGTCTGACGGCCATTACGACGAGATCGCGCTTCTGGTCGAGCCGGTACCCGGCGCGGATCCTTCTACGCTCGCCAAGATGGTCATGGATATCAATGCTAAGGTGCCGATGAACCAGAGGGTTCAGCGATTCTTCGTGTCGGACAAGCCTCTTGAACTCTCCGCTTCAGCGAAAGTTCGCAGAGGACCCGTTGCCGCCGCAGTTGCCAAGGGCGAATGGCCTATGCAGGAATACCCGCTTTCTGTCCAGCAAATCGTCGAAGAAGAAATACCGACGGAAGACGAAGAACTCGTCTCCACTTATTTCATTCCAAGACTCGCTGCAGATCCGGCGTTTTATGAAGTGCGCAAATCGGTGCAAGAGATGGTCGCAGAAGTGTTGGAGATTCCACAAGAGCAGGTTACGCCGTCATCGTGGTTTGCCCAAGATCTCGGCGGCGACAGTCTGGAGAGCATTTCACTTCTCACCCTCGCAGAGGAAAAATACGCCCTCTCGATCGATGAGCGCCTTTTCAATCGCGATTTGACGGTCAACGATATCGCGGCACTCATCTATAGAAGGATCGGCGGAGAGTTCGCAGATGAACCGCGCGCCGTAGATCGTTCACCGGACGACGAGCCTGTCAAGCGCATCAAGTCCTTTGAAGATACGCCGGAATTCAAGGCGTTTATGAAACGTCGCGACTCGCTCGAATCCGCCATAGGGGCATTCGGCAATCCATATTTTGTCGCACAAGACTCATCTCTTCGCGATGTCTCTTACATCGGCGACAGAAAAATGATCAACTTCGCCTCTTATAACTATGTCGGAATGTCGGGCGATCCGGAAGTCAACGAGGCGGCGATCGAAGCCATCAAACAGTACGGAACATCCGCCAGCGGAAGCCGTCTTTTGGCCGGAGAAAAAACGATCCATCAGCAACTCGAGAAAAAGCTCGCAAGCTGGAAGGGAACGGAAGACTCGATCGTGCTCGTAGGCGGTCACTCCACAAATGTCACGTTCATCGGCAATTTCTGTTCGGAAAACGACCTCATTTTGTACGATGTCCTAATTCATAATTCGATTACGGAAGGCGTCCGCATGTCCTCTGCCGACGCAAGGCCCTTCCCTCATAATGACTATCAAGCGCTCGAAAATATTCTTGAGAACCGACGCGATCGCTACGAGAAAGTCCTGATCGTCATTGAGGGAGCCTATAGTATGGACGGCGACGTCGCACCCGTTCCGGAATTCGTCCGAATCAAGAAAGCGTACGACTGCTTCCTGATGGTCGATGAGGCGCACTCGATGCTCGTTCTAGGAAAAACAGGGCGCGGTGTTGACGAACATTTCGGTATTGATCCAAAAGACATCGACATCCACATGGGCACACTGTCAAAAGGATTCGGAACGTGCGGCGGCTATCTCGCAGGCAACCACAACCTTATCGAGTACCTGCGCTATAACCTGCCCGGCTTCGTATTTTCAGTCGGTATCAGCCCGCCGCTTGCCGCCGCCGTCGTTAAAGCCATCGAAATCATGGAACGTGACAACAGCCGCGTTGAAAGGTTGCAGAGAAACATCGCCACCTTTATGCGCGAGTCAAAGCGCCATGGTTTCGATACATGCCTTGCCGGCGAGACAGCCGTTGTGCCGATCTTGATAGGGCCGGACGATCTGGCTTTCGTACTCTCTAAGCAACTTGAAGATGACGGCATTATCGTACCGCCCGCCATATTCCCGGCCGTAGCGCGCGGACAGGCGAGGCTTCGTTTCTGTCTGACAAGCGAGCACACAGAAGAGCAGATTGTATACGCACTTGAGCGACTGAAAAGTCGGCTTGAGCCTTTCCAAGGTCAGCTGGCGTGAAGCAAGTACTGCTTTTAATAAGTACGCTCACGAAATAGCATTTGCCATATCTTTGACGAAAAACAGACTGACGGCATCTTTCGGAATTCCTTTTCCGACAGGTGCCGTCATTTAAATTCTTCAAAAAACGTACTGTAGGTTAAGAGAAAAGACCATCCATGTTAGATATGACGTGATCCCTGTTAAACATGACGTGATCATTTTCAATGATCATTTATCGACGCCATTAACGCCACCATTTGAACCTCGTCACTTGCCAAGAATGCGAAAAACATGGTACCCTAGGCGTTGCGGAAGCATCAACAATATGGGGAGCATCGTTTTTTAAAACTTGCGTGGTACCCTAGGCGATAGCGTAGACGCGTGTTCATATGACGTCATAGCCATTTAGCAGAAAATCTAACCGGAAGCATAGCTCAGCAGGGAGAGCACTTGCCTTACAAGCAAGGGGTCGCAGGTTCAAGTCCTGTTGCTTCCACCACTACTCAGAACGTAGTTATTGATGCAATTTTTTGTGTTGATAACTGCGTTCTTTTGATTTTGAAACTGGAATATCAAAGGA
>JAAZJV010000182.1 GCA_012800135.1 Clostridiaceae bacterium
ATCTGCATGTCGGCGAAACTTTTGTCTTCACAGCATAACGCAATCGGTTAACGGCCGGCAACATCAACACCTTTTGTGATAGATAATTTGCCGGCCGTGCTTAACACGTTGAGTATTCGCTTCAGTCGGATAACAGATGAACAAATAGACCGGAGCGCAGTTTCGGTTCAAACCACGTCGATTTCGGCGGCATGATCATCTCCGCGTCCGCGATGTCAAAAAGGTCATCAATCGTCGGAGGACACATCGCAAACGCGACACCGCCTTCTTTATCGACGCGGCGCTTCAGTTCATCGAGCCCGCGAATGCCGCCCACAAAGTCAATGCGCGGATTAGTGCGCGGATCATCGATACCAAGAAGCGGCGCCAACACACGATCTTGCAACACCGAAACATCGAGGCGCTCAACAAGGTCGAGCCCCACAAATAGTGTCGACGGCGATACGACGCTATACCAGTCGCCGTCAAGATACATGCACATCACACCTTTTTGGTGCGGACGAAAGGCTTTTGATACTTTTTTTACATCGAATAGCATCGATAGCTTCTCAAGAAAATCGTCCGGCGTCATCCCGTTAAGATCCGAAACAATCCTGTTGTAATCCATGATGTAGAGATCATCGTCCGGAAAGATGACCGCCATAAAGTAGTTAAACTCAGCATCTTTCGGCGCATCCGGAAACGCTTCGCGTCGCTTCAATGCCACATTGACAGAGGACGCGGAACGATGATGTCCATCCGCGATGTAGAGTGCTCCTACGTCATTAAAAAGAGATTGTAGCTTGGCGACAATTTCGGGGTCGTCGATGACCCAGACGATATGCGTGACATCGTCCTCTGTCTTGAAATCGGCGTAAGGATCGTTGTACTTAATGACATCGTTGATCACACGGCGAATGTTTTCATCGTGACGGTACGTAAGGAAAATTGGAGCCGTATGAGCGTTACAGGTGTCGAAGTGACGCGTGCGGTCTATTTCTTTCTCCTTGCGCGTAAACTCGTGTTTTTTGATCGCGTTGGAGAGGTATTCATCGACGGAAACCGTCGCAACCAAACCTGTCTGAACCCGCCCTTTCATAAGCTGACGATAGATATAAAACTGCGGCATTTCGTCCTGCACCATGATGCCTTCTTCGATCATTTCATACAAACGCTTACAACCGCGCTCATAGACGGCATCGTCATAATCGTCAACGCTGTCGGGAAAATCAATTTCCGCGCGGACAACATGAAGGAAGCTTTCAGGATTGCCCTCGGCCATGGCCTTTGCTTCTTCACGATTCATTACGTCATAAGGGAGCGAGGCTATAGTTTCAGCGTGTCCCGGGCTGGGTCGAACTGCTTTGAAAGGTCTTACGATCGCCATTAAAATTTCTCCTTGATGATGTCGACGATCTCGTCGCCGATACGTTCCTGTGCTTCTTTCGTCGCAGCGCCAATGTGCGGTGTCATAGAGATCCGTTCACATTCCGCGATGCGATCGTTGTCAAACGGTTCATTCACGAAAACATCGAGTGCCGCACCTGCAACTTTGCCGGAGCGAATGGCATCGACGAGGGCATCTTCATCAATCACCCCGCCGCGAGCGCAGTTGATAATATAGACGCCGTCTTTCATTCGTTTGATCTCCTCTTCACCGATCATTGGCTTGCCTCCGGCAAAGGGCACGTGGATCGAGATAAAATCGGATTCTTCCAGAAGACAAGCCTTATCGACTTGCCGGCAAGTATCACTATCGATGCCGTGATCGTGAGTGGCTATGAATTCAATATTCATTCCCAAAGCAATGCACTTCTGGGCAAGAAGTTTCGCGATGCGACCGAAGCCGATCAAGCCAAGTGTCTTACCCGCAAGCTCTATGCCCGAATACTGCTTTTTAAGCCATTTGCCTTGGCGCATGGTGACATTGGCTTCACCGATGTGACGAGCAAGGCTCAGCATATGACCGAGGGCGAGCTCCGCCACCGCATTACTGGAAG
>JAAZJV010000183.1 GCA_012800135.1 Clostridiaceae bacterium
ATATTCTAAAAAAATTTGCTGAAGAGAATTTTGATCATTTTGTCTACGTTAATTTAGAAAGAGAACCTCAAATTGCGGATGTATTTAATTACGATTACGATACGAAGAGAATTTTGGAAGATATAAGCAATTTAAAATTATCACCAAGAATTATTCCAGACAAAACCCTCCTATTGATAGACGAAATTCAAAATAACCCTAAAGCGATAACGGCCTTGAAATATTTTCAGGAGGATATGCCAGAACTTGCAATAGCGGGCGCAGGTTCTTTATTAGGAGTATCCATCAGGGTAGAAGGAGCCTCTTTTCCTGTCGGTAAGATAGACAGGTTAGAAATGTATCCAATGAGTTTTAAAGAATTTCTGCTGGAATCAAACAGCGGAAGAATAGCTCAAAGCATAGAGGGCTATGACAAAACAAAACCATTGCCTGAATATATTTTAGAAAAATTGAACAGGGAATATATGGACTATCTTTTGGTGGGGGGTATGCCGGAAGCTGTTAAAATTTGGTTTGAAAACCGAAACATGTCCGAAGTTAATGAAATCCAAGACAATATCATCTTGGGTTACGAAAATGATTTTTCCAAGCACGGTCCGCAAAAGGAATTAACCAATATAGAACTAATTTGGAGGTCTATACCCGAACAACTGGCTCGAGACAACAATAAATTTATATTCTCAAGGGTAAAAAAATCAGCAAGAGCTAAAGATCTGGAAAAATCCATAGGTTGGCTTATAGATGCCGGACTTATCCACGTCGTTACAAAAGTAGACAACCCTCTAGTACCTTTATCTTTTTATAGGGACTCTTTGTTTTACAAAATATACCTTTGCGATGCGGGGCTCTTGTCCAGGATGGCGAACTTTACACTAAGATCATTGCTTGAAAAAGATGAGTCAACAGGCGGATTTAGGGGCTCTCTTGCTGAAAACTTCGTAAATAATGAACTTATTTCTCTAGGATATGATACATACTTCTGGAGATCAGATAACACAGCAGAATTGGACTTCTTAATTGAGGACGATGCCAGAGTCGTTCCGATAGAAGTAAAAGCAGAAACAAATACAAAAGCAAAAAGCTACAAGGTATTTGTTGACAGATACAAGAATGAAGTAGGCTTCAAGTTCTCGCTAAAAAACATCGGAGCGAATTTAGTAGGAAGCACCAAGACGTATAGTTTGCCATTAGCTTTAGCATATAGAACTAAGGAGTATTTGAGCTGATGAAACAGGTAAAACCTTACAATTAATTGACACGCAAAAATTGATGCACTTTAGACAAGAATTGATTATGGTGTTAGTATTATTCTAGTGAAATAGGCAAATAATATCGAAAAATAGGAGGTAAAAATTATGCAAAACAACAAGTATGCCAAGTTATTTGATCCTATGAAAATAGGAAAAATGCATCTTAAAAACCGTCTGGTGATGTCGCCTATGGGAACTTTTACTCCCCAGCAAGACGGCACCGAGAGCGAAGAAGGCATGAAGTACTACGAGGAGCGAGCTCGTGGCGGAATAGGCATGATCATTGTCGGATCCTCGTTCTTGAACGAGATGACAGCTCAAGGGGGGTACACGTTAGGTCTTGACAACAACAGAGCGCTCCCCAAAGCGACAGTATTGTGTGAACGCGTAAAGCGCTGGGGCACTAAAATTTGCTTATCGATGGGTCCCGGGACCGGCCGCAACGGCATGCCCGGTATCGGTGAACGCGTTCCCATTTCAGCCTCCGAGGTGCCTTCATTCTATGACCCCAATTTGATTTGCAGGGCACTCACCGTTGAAGAAATACATGAGTTGTTAGAATTGTGGGTTCAGGCATCACAATTTGCCGTGAATGCAGGATTTGACGCGATCGAAGTACATGCCCATTCAGGGTATTTGATCGACCAATTCATGTCCCCCATCTGGAACAAACGGACGGATGAATACGGCGGAAGCCTCGAGAATCGTCTGCGCTTCCCTGTGGAAATTGTTCAGACCATTCGCAAGACGGTTGGCCCGGATATGCCGATTCTCTTTAGAATTGCGCTGGATCACAAATTCCCGGGCGGCAGAACAATAGAAGACAGCATGCCCTTGCTTGAAGGACTTGAAAAAGCGGGTGTTGACGCTTTCGACGTAGATGCCAACGCTTATGAAAGCCTGGACTATGTTTTCCCGACAGCTTATCTGGGTGAAGCCTGTATGGCTTACGTCTGTGAGGAAGCCAGAAAACACGTCAGTGTGCCGATCATGAACTCCGGAAACCACAGCCCTGAAACGGCTCTTGAATTAATCAATTCCGGAAACTGCGATTTTGCGATGTTTGGTCGTCAAGCCATTGCCGATCCGCAGTTCCCCAATAAACTCATGGAGAATCGTCGCGAAGATATACGTCCTTGTATTATCTGTAACGAAGAGTGTATCGGGCGAATCTGGGGCAGGTTTACTCAATTAAGTTGCGCCGTGAATCCGAAAGTCGGTTTTGAGACATACATGAAAGTCGAGAAAACCGATAATCCGAAAAACATCGTCGTCATCGGCGGCGGTCCCGGCGGACTGGAGGCCGCGTATACATCGGCTCTAAAGGGTCACAAGGTCACCCTATACGAGAAAAGTGACAAACTCGGCGGTGTTTTGGGCGTTATCGCAACCGCATCGTTTAAGAAGCGTATCCGTGAATTGATCGCTTGGTACGAGCGCCAGCTGGATAAACTAGGCGTTTCAATCAAGCTGAACATGGAGATTAAGCCTGATGACGCAGTTCTAGAGGCGGCCGACAGAATTTTCGTAGCGACGGGCTCCGTGCCGATCGAATTGCCCATCAAAGGTATCACTTGTGAAAATGTAGTCGGTGTTATCGATGCACACGAAAATGGCATCAAGGGAGATAAGATTGTCGTCTGCGGCGGCGGATCCAGCGGATGCGATATCGCATTGGAGCTCGCTATGGAAGGAAAAGACGTCACCATTATCGAAATGCTCGACGAGTTAGCGCAAGACGCGATGGCAGTAAACAAGTTCAGTATCATGAGATTGCTCGCGGAAAACAATGTCACTATTCTTACCAACAGTGAAGTCATCGAAATCGACTGCGATGGTGCCACCATAAAGAAAAAAGACGGTTCCACAGAAAAGATTCTAGGAGACACCATCATCACCGCATTTGGTCAAGAATCTAATACTGCGATGCCCGATGCTATGAGACAAAAGTACAACACAAAAACGACAGTTATCGGCGACGCCGAAAAGGTGTCGAGAGCTTCATCTGCGATACGCTCAGGATTCTATGCCGCGATGTCTGTTGAATAATTAGATTTTCAGGAGGTCTCAAGCAAAGATCTCTGAAAGACAACATATCATTCGAAAAAGGGCTATCCTCAAGAGGACGATAGCCCTTTTGTACGCTTGAGAGTTAGGGTAACAAGCATTTCCTGCAAAAACATAAAATGATTCATTGTAACTGGATTGTAACTGATAACGCAGGTAAAACGTCCTGGATTTTCCAAAATAAGACCCGACGACAATGGAAAGAGTATTTATTATTATATATAATTGTCTCATGTATATGTGTGTAAACACTGACATTCGCGGCTTACCCTCTTGTGTGAACATATGAAAGGCGTGACTTAAATGAGAAATAATAATACCAACTCCAAGAAAAATTTACTTAAGTTTCTTGTGGCTCTCCTATTAATCGGAGTCATCGTCTTTGCCGGCTTGCCCACGAAGGTAGAGGCGGGAAGCCCGGGTTCCTATAACACCAATTTCGACTGGGACGGTCAGGAAGAGGCTGAGCACGAATGGCCTTTGCCTGCGGAACCTGCCTTGGCTAAGACACGCACAGGGATTGGGACTGCCGGTTTTGCCTACAGTCGTTTTTACTATAACGACGAGGGACGAATTGTTCTGGAAATTGATTTCAGTATTTTCCCTGATCCGGCTAACAACGAGAGCTCAAATTCCAAATCTTTTAGAGATCAATGGAAGTATGCAAATCTATTCATTGATCCGGATCTTGCGATCATGGTTGACGACAACGCCAGTTTTTTCATGATGTCCTATCCTTTAGACAGCAAGACAGAGCTTTTGAGCAAGGCGACGAAATCCGGCGCGGAGAACAACGCCCTTCATGTTAACAACATCTACAAGCTGGATGTAAAAGATGTATATCCGAAAATGCCGACTTCTGACTATATGAAGTCGAAGCTGTATTTGGTTTTGAAAAGCACCTTTAACAGAGACGATCTAAATCAAGACTACGCCTTGCAATTGCGCTATACCAACAACCAAAACCAGATTTATGAACAAAGAGGGTCTCTTGGCAAGCAGGTGCTAGGAAGTTACTATGGTCATATCCCGGAATATGATACGTTTGATGTTACCGCCAACAATGACAACGTGACCTTGAAAACCGTCGCTCCTTTCCATACGGCATCCATGCCGGGAGCCATACCTAACCCCGTCTTACCGCCGGACATGATGAGGACGGTTGGCCAAGCGGTCATTTACGACAACGTCCAAGGCAAACTCCACGTTTACTATAAGCAAGCGCCCAACCACTACATTTATAGATATGGAAGCACCTATTACGCGAATAACGGGTACTTTTTATCGTCTTGGATCGGAATCCGCCAAGTTATGGACTCAAGAATTTTCAATGCCTTGAAACCCGATGAAAATGGTGTTGTCGGGCAGATGAAGATGTTTGATCTGAACGGTGAAGGCTCCGGATGGAATGTGACAACATACATTAAGGCCGATGAATTTGACGAAACTCCTGTCACGGCTGATGTGAGCACGTATTCCTATATGCTGGTTCCCAGCGGCTTCAAGACCGATATGACGAACAAGGCCATTGTTCCGCCTAGCCAAACCAACAATGTCAAGAATGTTTATCTCCATGGCTATAGGAAAGAGGCAGACTACGTCCGTTTTATTTACGATGTCGACAAGAATAAGATGGATGAAATATTTGCGTCGGCTAACAGCTCTACCTTGAGCATTTCTACCTCTTACATTACCGACCGCCCCACGGAAACAACCCAAACGGAATATCGCTTGGAAGCGTTGAATGACATCGTAATTCCTAAGGGAGCCAAAGTCGTTTTTGAGG
>JAAZJV010000184.1 GCA_012800135.1 Clostridiaceae bacterium
CGCCTTTGGCCGGACAGCCGAGGTTTTCTCATTGTTCCGGAACGCATGAAGGCTGATACGGAGCGCCATTACCTCGAAAGTGCGCAAGCGGGCGGCCTCATGATGGCAGAAGTCCTCTCTTTCAGCCGCTTCGCCACGCGACTTTTTTCCGAAAGCGGCACCAATGCAGAAAAGGTGATTTCGAAAGCAGGAAAAGCCGTGATCGCCCAGAAAACCCTGCTCGATCGCGATCTTCCGTTCCGACGTTTTCACCGTCTGGCCGGGCGCCCGCGTTATGCGACAGAGCTCGTTCGTGTTCTCGGCGATTTTCAACGCTACGGTATTGAGGCCAGTGATCTATACCGCGCATCAGGTCATGTCGAGACCGCTGTCGATGCTGGAACTGACGCCGGCACAAATGCGAGACCTACTTCCGGCGACGAAACGATGATATCCTTAGGCTCCGGCGTGACACGCGATAAGTGTTTTGACTTTGCCCTTCTAAAAGAGACGATTGATAACGAATTTTTGCGACGGAACCTCCTGGATCCCGACACAACGCTGCCAAGACTAGCCGCATTGCTCAACCTAAGGCCGCGGCCGCAGGCTCTTTCTTTTCTAGAGAAGTCCGCCCTATGGGTGCTTGGCTTCGGTACAGATAGGAACTTCACATCGCAGGAATTCGACGTGTTGCGCGCACTTGCCGCATCCGTCGGGCAGTTGACCATTACCGTCATGGCAGATCGCCTTCGACAAAATGGAGCTCTTGCTTTCCGGCACGGACGAGAAGCTCTCGCGACCCTTATCAAACAATTCCCCAACGCTCGCCTAATCCGCGTATTTCCAAAAGAAAAAAAAGCTCCTGCGATACGTCTGATCCGCGCCATCAACACACAGGAAGAGACGCGCTTCGCAGCAGCTGAGATTAGATCCTTACTCCTTGGGCGAGGACGTATTGGTGATGCAAACAACACAAATGCGAACGGGAACGCCTATGTCCCCGAACAAGAACGCACCTGCAATACTTCCTCATCTCACAAAAATCCTTTGCGGAGGCGCGATATTGCGATTGCGCTCACGGGAGAGCCGGGACTTGCGGAAAAACTCCATCAGGCATTGCTTGACTATGGCGTCGACGCCTACCTTGACATCCGAAAACCACTCCTACAGAGTTCTTTTCTGCGATCGTTCTTGGCCTTTTTGCGTCTTACATCATACGATTTTACGCTCGATGACCTCATAGCCTACTATCGCTGCGGCTTATCGCCTCTGGATGAAGAAACGATCGATCTTTTTGAAAACGTAGCGCTCGCCGCCGGTTGGCGCACCTCTCGCGACTTTCGAAAGATTGTCGACCTCGATCATGAAAAGTTGTGTTCCGTTTTTGCCAGGGGCGGCATCGCCCCCTCTGATTGGGAAAGTGTGATGGCGGCTCTTCGTCATATCCGTCAACTCCTTGAAGATACTTCGGCAATACGTCAGGCGCGCTCCGGCAAGGCCAAGTGCGACCTTATTCTGGATCTTCTTTTCGGCACGTTTGAAATGCAGGATGAAAACACATATCTCTCAGAACGCGTCGCGAGAAGGCGTGATACTCTCCTTCGATATGGCCGCGAAGACAGCGCCATCCTACTTGTCTCTTCTTGGAACGCCACAGTCGATTTTCTTGTCGAGGCTTCCGAGATTCTCGGGAACACGCGCGTCTCCCAAGAGGCCTTTACGCGCATGATGGAAGCCGGCATTTCAGGCATGGAGCTTTCTTCCATTCCGACAGGCGCCGATCGTGTACGTGTAGGCACGTTAGATCAGATCGCAAACTGGCCGTGCCGTGTCCTCTATATTCTCGGTGCGACAGCCTCATCTTTTCCTCCGGACGCCGGACAAGAAGGGTACCTGCGTGATGACGAACGCGACTGGCTTTCTTCTTTACTCGGAAAGACTTTTCCCAACCGCAAAGGAACCCTTCCCGCCGAGCAGGCTTGGCTTGTTCGCTCACTTATGACGACGGCTCAGGACAGCGTATCGCTCATTGCGCCCACGCTCGGCGACGACGTCTCGCCGATATTTGACGAGTTTGAAAGCATCGCAGAATCACAACTTGTCATAAC
>JAAZJV010000185.1 GCA_012800135.1 Clostridiaceae bacterium
CTCGCGCTTCGCCTGTGCTTGCTTTTTTGCCTGTTGAGCTTTCGCAAGTTTATTGGTGTTTTCAGACCCTCTAAAGACGACGAGTTTCCACCACAAAAATTCGCCGACGAAATTTAATAGCATTGTCGCGATCTTGACAATAACTTCGAGAACGCCGGCACGCGCCGCCATGTCGCCAAGCCAAGCCGTCACCGGAATAAAGATCACATAAAACAAGGCAACCTTGAGCATGGCAATCGGCACATTGTTGGCCGATTTGAAGGTGTAGCGTCGGTTTAACGTGAAATTCCAAAGCACAGACAGCGTGACGGAGATCACATGTCGCACCGCATAGGTCCAAGACGGTACGATTAAGCTTAAAAGGAAAAAGGAACCTGCCTCAATCCCCGCCGCAGAAAGCGACAGCAACGTAAACTTTAATACTTGAACCCACGATTCACGTGTTTTTTCTTGCGACAGTTTTTTTGATTTGTCAGGCGATGTTGTCGCCGTATCTCCATTAGTCATCTTAAAGCCCCCCTATAAGATCGTTTTAGAAGCAGAAAAAGCTCTTCCTTTACATTTACACTTTGATCTATCTAACACCCGTTTATGATAGTTGATAAGGCCATTGTTTCGTTAAAGCACACTAATGTGATTTCATTGTACCTAATCGCTCAACTAATACTCATGCAACTCACTTACTCGTTCAACAACTTAAAGAATGAACGATTAGCACCATAAAGTTTTTTATAAATCGAGAAATGAAGATCATGTACGTCTTTTGTTGAAGGATCAGGCAAGTAAACGTGATCTGCGGGAATAAAATCTCTGAGGAACTTCAGATCCGGCAATGCGCCTAACCCACGCGCCACCATCATGGCCGCGCCCACAGCGCCGACATTTTGAGGATCCTCCACCGTCTCAACCGGTCTTTGGAGAATATTGGCGAGGATCCCCGCCGTCACAGGCGAAAGAGCGCCGCCTCCGACAAATCGGATATGACCCTCAATAGGTATCTTCCGTTCAATCGTCTCTACGAACCAGCGCATGTGGTAGCAAACGCCTTCTACGACTGATCGAATCAATTCTGTCTTCCCTGTTTCGAGGCCGATATTGAAAAAGATCGTGCGTGCCGACGCATCTTCAAAAGGACACCTGTTCCCGTGAAGCCACGGTGTGCTGATGACTCCGTTCGACCCGTCCGGTACTTGATCGATCACGTACGAAAGATAGTCATAAAGGCTCTCGTATGTGCTCTCAGGATCTTCCGATACATCCGTTTTAGAAAGATAAATATTGATTTCATCCAGCGCTAGATGGTCGCGTACCCACTCCAAACATTTTCCGGCCGTCTCCAGTTCAGCGAAATAATTGTAAAGGCCTTCTTGAACGCCTACAACGGAAGCGATCATCGCCTGAATATCGACCGTATTGCGATCTGTCACGACCGATGCCCACCCCGATGTGCCCATATAAATGTGCGCCTGCCCCGGATAGACGCATCCCGAACCGACACCGATCAATGCAGCATCGCTGCCTCCTGAAAAGACGGGAATGCCTGCTTTTAAGCCCAATGTTTCCGCTGCCTCCGGCAAAAGGCCGCCCACTTTTTCTTCCGATTCCACGATCTCCGGCATATGATCAGGGTTAATACCTAGACGCTTCATCAGTGCCTTGCTAAACGCATTAGGGGCCTTGCGATCGAGAAGCAATGTGGCAAACGCAGAATCACGGCTCATGGTGAACCGGCCGGTCATACGTGCGATAAGCGCGTCTTTCACATCCATCCACTTATAGACACGTTGATAAATCTCCGGTTCATGCTCTTTTACCCACAAATATTTCCAGACGGGATCTTTATCGCTTGCGGCCATGACGCCTGTATGGTAAAGACTCGAAAGGACAAAAGGGATCGATGCGCCGGCAATGCGCGGCCACTGACCGCTGTATTTGTTGCGGATGGTGCCTGACCGCTGATCCATATAGCTCATCGAATTTCTGACGGGACGCGCATTTTGATCGAGCAAAACTAGACTTTGTGCCTGCGCACAGAAACTGATCCCCGCGATGCGACTCGTCCATTCCGGATAGCGGGCGACAAGTTCTTGCGTCGTCGCACAAAGTGCATCCCACCACTCTTCCGGATCCTGTTCCGCGCCGCCGTTGGGAAGCACCTTCAAACCGTATGTAGCATAACTGGAATCCAAAAGATAAAAAGGCGTCTCCGCTTCTCCATCCGTAATCAATGCGTCCTTTGTCCGAGTATTCGTCTGCGGCAAACTTACTTTTGTTCGGTCTTCACCATTTGTACGCGGCGCGCCATTCCTTCGGTTTTCTTTGGAAGCTTCATCCTGAAAGGCATAAAGACATGTTTTCACACCGGTCGTTCCCACATCATACGTCAAAATAATCATCGTTTTTTCGTCTTTCTGTCTAAACGTCGTTTTCACCAATGCGCACAACGAGCCCGCTCGAACCCTGATTCAAGACGGTACAGATGAGATGGACACACGATTTTCGATATCCTTTTCCTTCTTACGGACTGAATGTGCAAAACAAATTAAAGAAATATTTATCCAGATCTTAACATAACTTGCCGGATTAAGGTTTTTCTTTGAAATCATGAAGAACATCATAATGCTAAACGATGGATAATATAAAATAAGGCGTTATTCATTGACAAAATGAACTCTTAAGCGTAGGCTTCTTCTTGGATATTCGATCTGAAAAATGGGGGTCTGACTTATAGAGGCCATCCGTTGCCAGCATTAATAGAACGGCACAAAGACAAAAGACAGCTAATAATATTATATTTTATAGAAACAATGTCGTCGTGCCGACAAGTACGATCATGTTATATACATTGTAGAGGGGGTAATCACATGATTGATTTAAGCACGCAAACTGTCGAGCAGTACATTAGCGAATTAGACGAATTAATCAAAAAACCGATTTACAGTATTTCGCGCGATGCTCTGGCTCATTATGAGAACGAGTACTACGCCAAGAAATGTACCCGCAGCTACCAAATGATTCAGGAAGCTAAGAAGGTTATTCCTGGCGGTGTACAACACAATTTGGCATTTAACCATCCTTTTCCGCTCGTGTTCACGAAAGCGGAGGGCGCTTTTCTCGAAGACATTGACGGCAACCGCTATTTTGATTTTCTGCAAGCCGGCGGGCCGACAGTCTTGGGATCGAATCCTCCTGAAGTCCGCGAGCAAGTGATTGAGCTTATCGAAACGTGCGGTCCAGCAACCGGGCTTTTCCACGAATTTGAATACCGCATCTCAAAACTCGTTACAGACCTCGTTCCTTCTGTGGACTGGCTGCGTCTTCTGAATTCGGGTACAGAGGCCTGTATGGTGTCCATCAGGATCGCCCGTTTGGCCACAAAGCACAAGCATATTTTGAAGATGGGCGGCGCTTACCACGGCTGGAGTGATCAACTCGCCTACGGTATTCGCGTTCCCGGCAGCAAATGGACGCAATGTCACGGCATACCGCGCTTCATTTTCAAAGGCATCGACGAATTTTTCCCGGGAGATCTCAACGATCTTGAGCGCAAGTTGCGCCTTAAATCACTGCGTGGCGGCACGGCTGCTGTCATTCTGGAGCCTGTAGGTCCTGAAAGCGGCACGCGTCCAATCAGCCGTGAATTCGTCCAAGAAGTGGAAAAGCTTTGCCGCAAATACGGTGCGCTCTTGATCTTCGATGAGGTCGTCACTGCCTTCCGCCTGTCACCACACGGCGCGCAGAGCCTCTTAGGCATCGAACCTGACCTCACCGTCTTCGGCAAAGTGCTCACCGGCGGTTACCCGAGCGCAGGCGGTATCGGCGGCAAACAGGAATTTATGAAATACCTCGCCGCCGGCATCCAAACAGGCGACAAGGTCAAAAAAGCGCTTGTAGGCGGCACCATGGCAGCCAATCCTCTGAGCGCGCTGGCCGGGTACTACACGATTCAACGCATCGTAGAGACAAAAGCATGTGAACAAGCGAACCGAATGGGCAACCGATTGACAGCCGGCTTGAGAAAGCTTATCGAAAAACACAAACTTCCCTTTGTGGCATTTAACCAAGGATCAATCTGCCATCTTGAGACAGTCGGAACGATGCATTTTAGCATCAACTGGCTCAAGCCGTGGACTATACCAAATATTATCCACGAAACATCTGCAAGGAAAACGGAAATGGAATACATGGGAGCCGCTTACATGGCGGAAGGTCTCGTCACGCTTGCGGGAAGCCGACTCTACACCAGCGCGGCTTACGATGAGGAGCTCATTGATCAGGCGCTTGAAGCCTTCGATCGTGTTTTCAGTCATGTTGTGAAGCTTTGACGATGCAAAAATGAAGTTATAATCGTTTTAACAAAAACGGCGAAGGAAAACGATGATGGACATTCAAGAGATAAAAACCAATGCCGCGCCGGATGAAACCGTCATCCGGAGTGAGCTCATTGCGCTCGCACAAGAATTTCTTTATGAAGGACTCGTCGTTCGTACCTGGGGGAACTTCAGTGCACGTATCGACGATGACACCTTTCTCATCACGCCGTCAGGCCGAAGCTACCACGACCTAGAACCGGAAGAACTCGTAAAATGCAGTATCTCCACCGGTAAAAAACTTGAGTCTGAGCTTGGAACACCGTCTTCTGAAGCGCCGATGCACGCCATTGTTTATCGAAAACGACCCGAATACAAAGTCCTTGCACACACACATCAAGTCTACGCTTCAGCTCTCTCATTGGCATCCTCGCCTATCGTCCTTAACGATTTATTCCGAGAACGCCTCGGAGCAGAATTCATCATGATTTCACCTTACGGGCTTCCCGGCACCAAACGCCTCCATCGCCATATGGAAGCAAGTCTTGAAAATCTCGATGCACCCTTTATCTTGATGGAACGCCACGGCGCATTCCTCTTCGGAGAAAACTACAACGATTGCCTTATACGCGCGCGTACATTGGAAGAGTGCGCACGAGCACTCTATGAAGAGCGCGTTGGACGTCGTGACGCTCCTCGCGCGGCGATTCACGACGATACGCCTGAGGAAAAAGCGGCAGTGCGCGTCATCGGATCCATCGATCAAATGGCCGTTTGCGTCTCATGCGACCCCGAATTGCAATGCCTTCTTGACCGTCCGATGGGCGCTTATCTCGACGATTTCGCCCAAATCTGCGGCGTCAAAATCGGATGTGATCCCGGCAAAAACAATGTCTTCTTCATACCGGAAAAGCGGCAGGCCGTCTGTTTTGCCGACACTATAGCGGAAGCGCAAAACGTGCGCGCCGTGCTCGAAAAAAACACACGGGCGTGTCACATCGCGCTTTTAGAACAAAAAAAACCGCTCGCCTTCTGGGAATCTCGTCTCATGCGTTATATCTATCAGAATAAGTATTCCAAAAAAGCCCAACGCAAGGAATAAATGCGCGCTGACACGCCAGCACGGAGTAAAATTATAATCCTGATTTATCCGGTTTACCGAATCGTTGATAACAATAAGCGGATTAAAACGGCTGACACGCGTTTTATGCTGTCAGGTTTACTTTGGCATTTAGCTTTTCTTTGACTTTGACTCTTATGTAGGCCTTATTGATCCACAAAAACGGATTTCTGTGTTACACTGTTTGCCGATCATAAAGCTTGAAAATGATTTTGCTTTTCGATCTTACAACACGGAGAAGTACCGAAGTGGCCGTAACGGGGCTGACTCGAAATCAGTTTATCGGGCAACCGATACGAGGGTTCGAATCCCTCCTTCTCCGCCAAAATCCTTGAAACCCGCTCACCGCAATGGTTTGCGGGTTTCATGTTTCTCGAAATAGATCTGTATCTCAAATCCTCCTGTTCCTGATGAGCTCTAGTCTGTTACTGTTTGCTAAGAGCTGTCAGATGAAACTTCGTCGAATTGCATTTGCATATTTTCCGCTCAGTTTTTTTGAAATGGTGCCCAACTTTACAAAACGTCTTAAAGAGATATGGGAAGATAACGGTGTCTGTCAGTCCTTTACATCGGATTCAAATGCGATGCCCGTCGCTGTGACACCGGATGTTCTCTACGAAATCACCGTTCATTACAATCCTTGGTTGATGTCCGCACCAGACAAAACCGTATTCAAAGTCGATCGTTCCGGCCAACTGTTCCTCGCAGACGAGGACGGCCAGCTTTATGAGGTGTCCGGCTCGGACATCATTATCGAATTCACACCGATCGGCTCCATAGATGCCAGTTTTGCGTCATAACTTCGCAACTGGAAACCTGATACTAAAAACCGTCAGCCGCTGCTGTCAGCAACGGATGGCGGTTTTCTACTTTCAAACAGAGACAGATCCTTGAAGTCAAACTTTTTCGCCTGTAGAATTCATTTAGTGTCTACTGTTTAGTGATTTCGGGTTGGGATAACAGGATAGAAAGTAAATGGAACATCTGAACGTTGAAGAACAATTTGGAGTAAAAGGGCTTAGTTTTTCAAAGTCATTGAAATCCTTTATTGATAGTTTCCCAGAAGGCGAAGAGATGAAAGTTCTTGACATAGGGTGCGGGTATGGCTATAAATCACTTTGCTTGGCATATAGGGGGTGCTCCGTGGTCGCTATAGACATTGATCCGCAAAAGCTTGCTTTTCTTAAACAATACACTGAGAAGTCCAATCTAAAAATACAAACGATTGAGGGAAGCATGACGAACCTTCCAGTACCAGATCATGTCTTTGATGTCGCCATATGTTGTTCAACGATTCATCATCAAAAAATGACTGGCATCGCAAAAACTGTGTCTGAAATACTGCGCGTGCTCAAGCCCGGCGGACGAGTATTTTTTGACATGTTATCTGTAAACGATCCGACTTATGAAATAGGTGAAGAAATTGAACCTGGAACAAAGGTGGGTGGACGCGAGGGTGAAGAAGGTGTCCCTCACCACTATTTTACGAAGGAAGAGGTGGAAGAAATATTAACCGATTATTCGAAAGTAGACATCAGCGAGAAGAAATTTTCTTATGATTTTAATCACAAGCAATACACTTGTATCCTTTTTGAAGTAGTCGCTACAAAGTAAAGAAAAAGCACTTTTCTTGACCCAACATATCAACACTTAATCAAATCCAGAAAACTACCTTGGTTAATCATGATACGGAAACAATCAATCATGGAATAACACCGCTCTTTCGTAGGATAGATTGTAAAAAACAATTTGATTTTGTCGAGATAATTTCAAACCGCCTCATTGTGTGGGCCAGGTGAAGTTATTATTCTTAGATCAGGGGAGGTGAGAAATATGGCAAATGAAGACACGAAAGATTTTAATGCTATGCTGCAGGATAGCAAGGATATGCCTAAATTCCAGACTATAACAGACGAGGCAAGCATTGAAAAATATGGTGGGGACAGAATGTACTTTGCTCCTCCAATTGACTATGACACAATGATGAGAAAGGTTCCGTTCGGAAAAGTTATCACAGTCGGAAAAATTCGCGAGTATTTTGCTATTCAATCGGGAGCAGATTTTACTGAGCCAATCACGGCAGGTGTTTTTGTATCGATTGCCGCATGGGCAAGCCATCAACGAACAGATGACAAAACTCCTTTTTGGAGAACTTTGAAGGCAAATGGCGAACTGAACGAGAAATATCCCGGTGGTGCAATGGCACAAAAAGAAAAATTGGAAGCAGAGGGACATACGATCATCCAAAAGGGCAGGAAAAACATTAAATACTATGTCAAAGATTATGAGCGTGTTCTCTTTGAGCTAAGTTAATAGGATTTTAAAATGTTGATAGGAGTGATGTTTCTGCTTTTTCTGGATGACCGGATAGAGACGGCTTCGATGTCACTGTTTTGCCGACCTCTTGTCCGCGTGTTCACACGTTGAGCGATGGCTCGAAAGATCTGGCGGCGCAACATGTCATCGAGTTCCCCTTGCCCCGATAGAATCAGTGCCAAAGGACTCTCTGAGTCCACATTGAAATTCAGCAGGAAACGCAGTTCTTCGAGCATCTCCCGGTTCAACAGATGTGCCTCATCCACGATAATCACCGGCTGAAGCTTCTGCGTCTGTACCAGCAGGGCAATCTCCCGGTGCAGGATCCGCTTGGAATCTCCGCGATAGAAGGCGCCATCTACACCCAGTTGCCTCAGAATCCCGTTGTAGAAGTGTCGTGGCGTGAGTTTGGAGTCTGCTATATACAGGCAACGATAGCGGAAGGGATCCAGCGTGCGTATAAGCCTGCGAAGGAGAGTCGATTTCCCACTGCCGCAGTCTCCCGTAAGAAGGGCAAACCATTAACGCTCGATAGCATACTGTAGGCGTGCGAGGATTTCGTTTCTGTTCACTGGGGCTGAAATTCAGGGCACGAACCGCACGGACGATTTCCGTGTTCTCCAGTTCGGTCTCTCTTTCATTCAACAAGCGCAGCTTCTCTTTCAGAGCCGCCATGCGTTCTTGAACTTTCTGTTTTTCTTGTCGGGTACGTTTTAAGTATACAAGTATTTCCAAATTCTTTAACAGAACACTTGTGTTTCTGGAATCCTTATCTTCGGACAAGCAGGTTTTTTGGTTCTACAATGTCGTTAGAAAGTTACACAGGATAAAGAATTGATGATCAAGATGAATACCCGATTTGGAGCACACACATGGCCAACAAGAAATTTACGGTAAGAGAAATGGATCTCAACTTCATACGAGTCCTTACGTTCTTGATGTTTCACCGAACCTTGTCCATTTTTCAGCTGAATTCAAGAAATTCTTTTGCAAACGCTC
>JAAZJV010000186.1 GCA_012800135.1 Clostridiaceae bacterium
GACTGAAGCGAATACTCAACGTGTTAAGCACGGCCGGCAAATTATCTATCACAAAAGGTGTTGATGTTGCCGGCCGTTAACCGATTGCGTTATGCTGTGAAGACAAAAGTTTCGCCGACATGCAGATGAAGGACGTCGGTTTTTCTTCGAAAGGACGTCGTTTCTTGAACGCATTTTGTCTTCTTTTTCCTGAAAATGAACCGGTCATCGGGTTGGCGCCGATGGCCGGTTTTACGACGCCGGCTTTTCGTGGTTTGGCTGCCTGTTTCGGCGCGTCTTATACCGTGACGGAGCTTGTCTCTGCGCGAGGCATTACATATGACCGCGGGCTCTGCCGAAGTATGCGCTACCTTGCACCTCCTGATAGATTTCCCAATGTAACCTTTCCGGGGGTTTCAGGCACCGATGATGCGATACAGGATGCAGAGGGGCATTCTTTTTCGAACACGTATGAAAATGATGATGCGGCACAGAGAACCTTCGGGGGCGAGCCGGTCATGAAGAAAGATGTCTTCTTGAATAAGAATGGCCAATATGAGTACACATATTCTCGTCCATGGGGTATTCAGCTTTTTGGATCGGAACCGGCAGACTTTTCCACGGCAATCGACATTATTTTCGGAAAGCCTGAATTGCAATCGGCGGCATTTATCGACATCAACATGGGGTGCCCCGTTCCCAAAGTTGTCAGAGAAGGCGCAGGCGCATCGCTTATGAAAAACCCGATTCAGTGTGGGCGTATTGTAGAGGCCGCTGCGCGCGCTGCTTCGCGGTACGGACGATTTATCACGGTAAAGATTCGCTTAGGAGCAGATCAGTCATCCGTCAACGCACCCATCGTTGCGAAGACCGCTGTATCCGCAGGCGCAATGGCGGTAACTTGTCATGCTCGCACTGCAGACCAATTTTACAAAGGAACGGCGGATTGGTCGCACATCGCTCGAGTGAAGGAAGCGATCGATGTTCCGGTAATCGGGAACGGCGATATCGTGACGGCAGAAGATATTGTAAGAATGCACGAAATAACAGGCTGTGACGGGTTTGTTGTCGGTCGAGCCGCACGTGGTAATCCCCAAATATTTATGACGTTGCGCCGTGACCTTGAGTTATTGATAGTCCATGGTGAGAAAGGACGTTGTTCGTCGGAATTGAACGAACGCTCAATCCCGATCCCCCGTTCTGACATAGACAAGGACAGCGCCGACCAACAGTACGCAAAAAATGTTGACTTAACGGAGCATCATTCGTTTGAGTTGTCTGCCGAAGAATGGCTTCAGATTATGGTGGCGCAACTTGACGCGACGATCAAAAGATTAGGAGAGACGGTAGGCGTGCGCGAAATGCGTTCTTCCTTTGCGTTCTACCTCAAAGACTTTCCGGGAGCTGCCGTCTTTCGCAGGCGCGTGATGGAGCCTGTAACGCGAGATGGAGTTGTCGCGGTTCTCCGCGAAGCCGCCAACGCGCGAGCGAAGTCCTCTTAATTATTTTATGAGGCGCTGCGCAAGATTGTATACCAACAGCGTGCAAGCTGTGTCCGAGCGCCTCTACGGTTGACAACAATGGTTTACCCATGTAGACTCGTATAATCTATGAGTACGCGCTGTGCTTGCCGCCTATAAAGGTAAAAGGTATCTGTTTCGCTTGACGGTAATTTTGAATGATGTAAACTGAAACTTGTAGCGCTGAATGTGCAGCATGGAACCAAGTAATCGATCTTTTAAATATTAAAAGCACCACCGTAAAGGATATCAAGTGCCATCACGGGAAGAGGACTTCAAACACGATATGAATATGGGTAGGAGTGCGCGCGTTTCGCGGATCGTCACACTCGTTGTTTCTGCTTATTTTCTGACCTGCTTTCTCTTCAGTTTTCGCATGAATCCCGCGGGCTATTTTTTCTCAACACTTGAAACGACACCGTTTAGCGCACTTTTTCAAGCCATTCTGTTTGCGATTTCGTTGATTTTCGTATTTCTGTTTGCGCATATTTTTAAGGAAGCGTCCGTGCGCCTTATCCTCCTTATTTCGATTCAGGCGTACCTTGCGATCAGTGCGCTCCGATGTGGAGAGCCGGCGTTTGTCGTAGGTTCTCTATTTGTCGGCATGGCCGTACTCTATCACGGTTACGCTGATATAAATGATCTTCACTCATCGCGAAGTCCATTCGGCACTTCAAATCGTAAGGAGCTTGACGCGAAAGACAAGAATAACCTCAATACGGCGGAAAATAAAACGTCTTATTCAAAAGCGCCCGGTGCGGCCGACGCATCAAATAAGGCTTTACAAGACAAAGTAACTTCTCGTATCAACCGCAGGCTCTTTATTGTGCTGTGTGTCTTATCCGCGATCATTCCAGTGGGTCTTGTTGTCTCTCGGCTCTTTTTCAAATCTTCCGGCAACGTGCCGAAAGAGCATGTTTTTTTCGGAACATCCGCAGGCTGGCTATGGGTCGCTGCATTTGGCGCTGCTATTATGGCAGCGTTCCTGTACATATCATTTAAAGAAGGCGCTGGAAGAAAACTCTCTCTTGAGCGTTCTCCGAGACTTAACGTGTTTCTTTTTCTTTTGGCGCTGATCCCCGCCGCAATGCTGATGATCATCATGGTGGCGCGCGTCAGCGCTTTCCTTTCACCGACGTACGACATGGGTATTTTTACACAAATGTTTCACAATATGAAAACGACGGGCGCGCCGATCACGACGTTGGAACGTGATGTACCGCTCTCTCATTTCAAAATCCACATGTCGCCCATTTTTTATGTTCTACTGCCTTTTTATGCGATCGCTCCGTCCACAGAGACCCTTCAAGTACTTCAGATTCTGGTCGTTTTATCGGGCGTCATCCCGCTCGATCTTCTAGCCAAGCGGTATTTTCGCGGGAGCAAAGCGTGGCGCCTTGCTGCGGCCGTCCTGTATGTTCTCCAGCCGGGTCTGCTCGGAAGCAATTTGTACGATCTCCATGAGAACTGTTTTCTCGCTCCGCTGACGTTATGGCTTATCTATGCCTGCCATACGAGACGCACGCTTCTTGTGGCGCTCTTTACTGCGTTGACGCTTATGGTGAAAGAGGATGCTGTTCTCTACGTCGTCGCTATCGCACTGTTCGTATTTTTTGGCGGGATATCCGCCGACAACCAATACCAGCGGCGCAAGGACTACATACATGGTGCAGTTTTGTTTGCAGGTGCCTTGATTTATTTTGCATGGGTTTCAACATATCTTAACAACGCCGGTTACGGCATCATGACGTATCGTTTCAACAATTTGATGATCTATAAGGAACTGGGCGTCCTTGGTATTATTCCTGCGATACTGCAAAATCCTGCATATTACTTGTCGACGTTCTGGACGACGGAGAAAATCGCCTATCTTCTGGTTGTATTGGGAAGTCTCGGATTTCTGCCGCTTTTTCAGAGGAAAGGCGCTCACTATTTCCTGATCATTCCGCTCATCGTCATGAATTTGTCCTCGAATTACACTTACCAGTATGATTTGCGGTTTCAATACCATTACGGGAGTGTCGCGCTCCTTGTTTTCATGGCGATGATGGCCGTGGCAAGTTATACTGAGCGTGCGTCAACAGCACTTTCCGTTTCGGAAAAAATGTCAGAGACAGTTTTGTCGCAACAGGGAGCGGCTGGTCGGGTACTTGGGGCGGGAGCCTTTAGCTCGCTGAATGATCGCGAGGGTGTACCGGTCACACATCGAACGGAGAGAAAAACGTCAGAGGCAGCGTTGCTAAGCCAGGAAGTGACCGGGCAAACGTCGGATGAAAAGGATTCAGCCCCTCCGGATAAACGTGCGCGCGTACCTGTCGCGCTTCCCGCGTTGAGAAAAACATCGAGGACGGCGCTATTACGCCACGGAGCGGCTGACCAGGCATCTTTTTCAGAGTACAATCGTTCGACTGGAGCAGAAGAAGTGACGAAGCCTGTCATGCAGACAGAACAACATCAAAGAAAGAACGATAATGATGGGCGACGACATGAACAGCAGATCGCAAGACCGTCCCAACAGAACGCCTTGCGACCGGGACTTCGTATGCCGTCATTCGCTTCTCCGCCCGCTTCACGACAGCCTGTCGCACCTTCGTTGAGGTATGAGCGTGATAACAATGAGCGTACAATTTCGCGCTCGTCACCAAAAAGTGCCGGTCACGCAATTATGCGCCAAACAGCGAACGAAGAGAATAATCAACGCGTCCAGTTGACTCGTATAGAAAAGAGCAGCCGTACTAACCGCGCAGACTACAGGCAAGATGAGAATCGCGTTCTTGCGGCGGGCGGTTTTGTACGTCCTCAGGCAGTAGAAGATGAGCTGTTGCCTAACAGCGGCACCGTTGATATGAGGCGACGCCACGCAGGAAAGACAACGTCTTCCGCGAAAACTGCCGTTGCATCAAAAGATCCGCGTTCCGTCCGGTTAAGGCGTGTGCTCGCTTTTGTGGTCGCATTTGCTCTATTTTGTGCCGCTTCACAAAGTCTCTTGTTGTTATCGGGGCGCCGGCCTACGATCGAATACGAGAAGACCTATCGCCAGAATTTGAACGCGATCAGACATTGCCTTGATCGGATTCCGAAAGAGGCGAGTGTCGGCGCCACAACTTTCTTCACGTGCCACCTTGCCGATCGCGCGGAGATTTACGATCTCGGATATCATAAGCGGTCGCTTGCGGACGGCCATCTTGAGTATCTCGTTTTTGATCAGCGCTGGTATAACTATTCAAATAATGAGGTAATGGAAAAGGCTTTGGAGTACGGTTATGTGAGAATGAGCGGTACACCTGAATACGTAGTAATTCTCAAATGGACCGGTGTAAGAACGCCTTGAATTATCGTATCGACATTTTGTTGCGACCACTCTGCTACGACGGTGTGATCGCCGAAATATCTTTGTTCTCATTCATTTCAGCGCCGTTCATGTTTTTCAAGGCTTTGATGCGCTATAATGGACAAAATTGTCTTTCTTGAAGGGGGAAATATGAAACTTACGACGGATAAAATCAGAAATATCACCGTGATGGGTCACGGCGGCGTCGGCAAAACGGCGTTTGTCGAAGCCGCGCTCTACTGCGGTGGCGTCATCGATCGCATGGGGCGGTCGAATGACGGCAACACTGTAACCGACTTTGACGCCGAAGAAATGCGCCGCGGCAACTCCATCAGCACATCGGTTGCGTGGTGCCGCTGGAAAGATTGCAAACTCAACTTAATTGACACACCGGGCGATTTCGATTTTCTAGGAGAACAAATTCTCGGCATGTTTGCGGGCGATACGGCTATGATCATCATGTCCGGAAAAGACGGCCTTTCGGTCGGTGCGGAGAAGGCGGTGCGCAATGCTGAATCGCAGAACATGCCGATTTCCTTCTTTGTGAACCGCATGGATGAAGCGAATGCTGATTTTTCGAAGACACTCGACGCGCTTCGTGAAGCTTACGGAGATCGCGTGTTACCGCTTTCAATCCCCATAAAAGACGGCGATCAGCTGATCGGAATCGTCGATGTTCTCAACCGGAAAGCGTTCACTTTCTCAGGCAAAAAAGGTGAGATGAAAGATGCTGAGATACCTTCAGACTTAGAAGATGTCATCGAATCTTACGTCGAAACCATCAATGAGCAAATTGCGGAGAATGACGAACACCTGATGGAAAAATACTTCGAAGGTGAGCCTTTTACACCGGATGAGCTGGCTCACGGCATGCGTCTTGCCATCACTTCCGGTTCAATCAAACCTGTGTTTGCGGGATCAGCTTCCGAGAACCTTGGCATATCGTTTGCTCTTGATGCAATTGCTCGTTATTTTCCTCTTCCGACATCACATCGTATTAAGGCGGTGAATAGAGCCGGTGAGGAAGTTGTGATCAACGCATCGCAAGACGAGCCTTTGGCGGCGTTCGTTTTCAAGACATTTGTCGACCCTTTTGTCGGTCGTATTTCGCTTTTCCGCGTTTTTTCCGGCGAAATTACAAGTGACGGCACGCTCTATAATGTGACGCAAGACGTGGAAGAGCGTCTGATAGGCCTTAACTTCCAGAATGGTAAAAAACAGGAGCCGACCGAGAAAATTGTAGCAGGCGACATCGGTTCCATCGCGAAACTATCCGAGACAATGACACTTCACACCATCGCGGACAAGGATCAGCCGGTCAAGATTATTCCCCCCGATATGCCGGCTCCCTGTATGACATTGGCCATTTCTCCGGTCAACAAGGGCGATGAAGAAAAGATTATGCAAGGTCTAATTCGCCTGAAGGATGAAGATGTTGTATTTGACATTGTCAACGATTCCGAAACGCGTCAGTTCCTACTGTCCGGACTCGGAGAAGTGCAACTTTCCGTTATCTGTGCGCGTTTAAAGTCGAAATTTGGAGTTGAGGCACAGTTGTCTGAACCACGCATAGCTTATCGCGAAACGATTCGCAAGACGGTGAGTGTGCAGGGACGACATAAAAAACAAACAGGCGGGCACGGCCAGTACGGTGATGTGTGGATTCGTTTCGAGCCCGGAGAGAATGAAGATCTTGAATTTGATGAAGAAGTGTTCGGCGGCGCCGTGCCTAAGAACTACTTCCCAGCGGTCGAAAAAGGTCTCCGCGAAGCCGTGGAGGAGGGACCGCTCGCAGGTTATCCCGTTGTCTTCCTAAAGGCGACGCTCTACGACGGATCGTATCATGATGTCGACTCGAACGAGCTATCATTTAAGCTCGCTGCCCGCTTGGCGTATAGAGAAGGTCTGCCGAAAGCCAACCCCGTTTTATTGGAGCCCATTGACAAACTGATGGTACACATTCCCGATACATTCCTGGGTGACATCATGGGCGACCTCAATAAGCGCCGCGGACGCATTATGGGTATCCATGCCGAGAGTGAAATTCCCGGTTACCAAGTGGTCGAAGCGGAAGCCCCGCGCGGCGAAATCGCGAAATACGCGACCGATCTGAAGTCAATGACACAAGGCAGAGGTTGGTTTACTATGGAATTCGTGCGCTACGAACAGATGCCCCAGCAGTTCGCTGATCGCGTGATCGCGGAAGCGGAAGCACGTCGCGAAGACCAATAAACCATATAAGTTTGAAAAGATGCGCCGAAATTTCCTTGAAGCGGAAGGCGCATCTTTCTTTTACTATCTGTTATCTTATTAGTCAGGACACGTAGTCAGGACACGTATCTTAGAAATAAGCTCTAAAGGAGACACGGGATCATTGCATGTCCCTATTCGCTGACATCTTATCAGCCGGAGTACCGCTTTTTCGGTTTGCGATGCTTTTTGCCGGATCGCTTTGGGCGAATCTTGTCTGGCCGCTCCTCTTTCTCGTAGCGACGATGCTTCTTACGGCTTTTATGAAATCGGTGAGATTTCTTCCGCAGACCTGTGATGACCTTGAGGATCGTCCGCGAGTACCTCTTTCCCTTTCCAGAAAAATGGAATTGAGCGATATCTTAGAGCGTGAAACCCGAACGGCCATCTTTCTTAGCATGGCTACTTTTTTATTGGCTAGTACGCGCGTAGCGCTTCCTTCGTTTCTTGTGCTCACAGGGATGTTTGAGGGGCAGGCGCACGGTTGGATATCGTTTGGCTGGTACGTGCTGTCGATCCTTACTGTGCTCGTTATCGGTTTGGTGGTTCCTTTGCGCGCGGGAGGACGTCGCCGAGAAACGTTTGCTTGTGCCATTTGGCCTGTCATCTCGTTTCTTCTTTTACTAGTCCGTCCTGTCGACCGCCTTATTTTTATGACGGCAAGCGGCATTATGAAGGTGCTCCGCTTAAAAGACATTAAGGATCGCAGTCAGATTCTGACGGAAGAAGAAATATTGAATATACTGGGCAACGATAGCGGCGAAAGTGACTTTGAGACCGATAACATTGAATACATCGAGAACCTGTTTCAGTTTGACGACAAGGTTGCTTCTGATGTTATGACGCACCGTATAGAGATCGATGCGCTTCCCATTGATACTGATTACGAGACGACACTCAACTTCATTCGAGAGACTCGACATACGAGATTTCCGATTTATAGCGGTACGGTAGACAATATCGTCGGAATTCTGCACGTTAAAGATCTTCTTTTCGTAGAGCAGGACGATCCCTTTTCCTTGGAAAAAATGATGCGCGAGCCGTGGTTTACACCGGAATCGCGCAATACACACCAACTGCTGCGCGAAATGCAGAAAGAGCACGTGCAGATGGCCATCGTTATCGATGAGTACGGCGGCACGGCGGGGATGATCACTGTTGAAGACTTGGTCGAGCAGATTGTTGGCAACATCGAAGACGAATACGACGATGACGAACAAGAAATGATCCGTGTCGCACCGGACACATGGGTTGTTGCCGGGTCATATCCGATCGACCGATTAGCACGTGAAACAGGCGTTTTCTTTGGCGAGGATGAATTTGATTCAACGGCCGGATTCGTTATCGAGCGACTTGACCGCATTCCTGAAGAAAATGAACATGCGAGCATCACTTTCGGTTCCCTGACTTTCGACGTCATGTCAGTTATAGATAACCGAATCGCTTGGCTACGCGTAACACGTGCTTCCGATGAAAATGACGTCGAAAGGTATGAGAATGACTGATTCGAAGAAGCAACCTCTCCTTCCTGTTAAGGTAGAAGCAATTTTTTTCGATTTAGATGGAACGTTGGTCGACACTATCCCTCTGATCGTCGCCTCTCACCGCCATACTTTTAAAAAATGTCTAGGCTGGATTCCCGATGAACCGACCATTCTCAACACGATCGGTGTGCCCCTTGAAAAAACATTTGAAGAATATGGCAAAGACTTAGCCGATGAGATGCTCGACGAATATCTAAGCTGGAGCACTCCTCGCATGTCGGATATGGTTGAGATTTTCCCCGGCGTTGTCGAAACGCTGGTAGAGCTTAAGCTGCGCGGTTTTACCCTTGGTATCGTTACGTCGCGCCGTCGCGCCGGCGTAGATGTGTTGATGGAGAAGTACGACTTAGAGCGCTATTTTTCAGTGTGCGTCAGCGTCAACGATCCGGAACGTCCAAAACCGTTTCCGGACCCACTGAATCTTGCGATGCGCCACGCCGGCATAGTCGATCCTTCACACGTTCTATATGTTGGTGACAGTGTGCATGATATACACTGTGCGAACAATGCCGGCACGCTGTCATGTGTGGTGAACTGGACGGCAATGGATAAAGAGGAGCTTTGTGATCTTAATCCGACTTTTTGGATTGATCGCATGGAAGATCTTCTTGAACGTGTTGAACTTTGTTCGCCTCTCTCAGAGTCATAATGCCTTTTAACCAAGTCGTAGAATTATACTGCTTATTCGTTGTCGGCTTGCGATATATTGCTGTGTCGCTCGTCGATTGTAATGGGTATGTTTTAATGTGAACGGGACAAAGTATTATGAGTGGAGCGCGTTTGTTTTACGCAAGTTTTGATAACTTCAGGTCGAACCTTTTCCTGTTCTTCTTCAGTGTGATAAACTTGACATCGTGCTTGAATATTGTTTTTTATGGCAAAAGCAGTTTCGAAGGAGAAGTCCGTTATGGCAAAGAAAGAATCGAACGAATCGACAGAGTGGAAGGCTCAAGTGGAACGCGCAGAGCGCAAGGCGCGCATTGCGCGCATGAAAGGGAGCCAAGGCAAGAAGAAAAAGATCGGCTCACATCGCATCTGGAAAAAGGTGCTGTTGATCACAACTGTCTGCCTTTTAGTGATTCTTTTAGCCGGCTGGCTTGTCATCCGTTCAGGGATCGTCGTTCGCAAAGTCAGTGCGCTGACAGTGAATGGTCGTCAATTCTCTGCAAGTGATCTCAACCTCAGTATCGGCAATATGGCGGTCAACGCTCAGCTCGGCCTCATTTTTACAGATGAATTTCAGGAGACGCTCATGTCGCCGTCACCTTATGCTCCGGATCAGACGTTGCGCGATCTTTTGATTGAATCCGCTGTTTCACAGCTCGAATATTTTGCCGCGGCTTCTGCCGATATGGTAAAAGCCGGATTTAAACTGACCGATGAGCAAGACAAAGAAATAAAAGCGGCGCTCGATGCTTATGAGAATCAAATGCTTCAGCTTTCGGAACAATCCGGTCGTTCCGTGACGTCAATTCTGGAAATGTACTACGGTCCCGGTACACGCCTAAAAGCGGTTCAGAGCAACATGGAGGAGAATATGAAAATCTCTTACTATATGAATTCGATCCGCGAGGCGGCAGACGTTTCTGATGAGAAGGTCGCCGCTTATTACGACGAGCACCGAGAGGACTACGATCTTTTCTCTTATTACCTTTATGATTTTAAGCCGGAAGACAGCA
>JAAZJV010000187.1 GCA_012800135.1 Clostridiaceae bacterium
AACGTTTCCCTGCGTAGTATTGACCGTCATGGTGAATTCTCAATCGGGATGCCTCCTCTTTAACGTAATGAGACAAGTTGACAAGTTGTATTTTTATAAAGACGGCAACATATCAATCGGAATAAATTCCCTCTAATTAATCTTAAATAGCAGTTCATCATTTTGATCTAGATGATTTTTCTAGAATACACCGAGGGCTGTCTTTGAGGAACAAAAAACCCTTGCAACAGGGTGTTGACAAGGGTTTAGTTTGGAGCCGAAGGTGAGGATCGAACTCACGACCTATTCATTACGAGTGAATTGCTCTACCACTGAGCCACTTCGGCAACGGCTTCTATATTATCAATGGAAAATAGAATGTGTCAAGTGAAGATTAGGTGTCGAGAAAATAGCGGAGCTTTAATCTTAGTACCAAAATCAAGGGGCGCCTAAGGGCGCCTAAACATTGAATGTCAAAAAAATCGAACAGTGTAAATTGTAAACCTTCAGTTTCATCTGCAAGTCAGTCAATCAGCATAATACGAATTTCGACATTCCAGCGCAAACCTATACTTGGCAGAATGTATTGTTTTGTGAAAAATCGCTGATTGAGATCTATCAGGTCACTTTTCATGATAAAGTAAGAAAAAGGCAATCGCCGTATGTTGAGGTTTTTATGCAGCTTGCTGAAATCATACTGTCTGACACGGGCGGTGCGGATGCAATACGCCGTATGCGTATTCGCCGCGGCATCACCTTTATTCATGTATGTTCGACCGATGCTGATCTTTTCCCGTTCTACGCTTTTCAGTCACCCCTTCCTTCTCTAAGGTTTGATTTTAAGGGAAGGGAAATCATGCCCGATTCAATATCACAGGCAGTTTGGACTTTAGTTTTCCACTATCTTGATGCACCGTACTCGGTATCGACCGATGATCAGCGTGGTGGCAGTAGCGCACTTCTTTCCAGCATCATAGTAGGAAAAGAAAGTGAACTCCTTGCTCACCGACTTGATCTAAAACAGCTCGCACGTGACGATGTTTCAGATGAAGATCGCCTGAATGATTTAATGGCGTTGCGTCAGCGCCTGCTCTCCTATCGACTTTCACTTTTGAGTGAAGATGAAGGAATAGGAACGCTCGCATTGGCACGTTACGAATACGGAGATAGCTCTTCGGAAATTCGTTTTCTGCAAGATGATGCGATGCCTGATCAAGATATACCAAGTCATATAGTAGAACTGGAAAAGACACTTGAGAAGCTAAAACGCCATGCACGAAGCCTCGCAGAAGAGCAAAAAACCAATAAGTTACTATCCATCAAATCTGAATACGAAACACTTCTTTCTTTGCGCAAGGAGCTCAAGGAGACAGAACAGCGGGATGGTCTTTATGGCGCGCGAATTACCAACCTAGGTCACGATATTACGGTTCACGAATTAACGGATCTTAACGCGATGCGAGCACGTGTGCGCGAACTCGAAAAAACTGTTGCTGAATTTAATTCATCGATTGAATCGATCAATATCGAGAAAAATCAGGAAGAACGCCGACGCATCTTATCACGTCGCGAAGCAAACGATCTTGCTTTTGAACGCGAATCACTTTTGGAGACTTTGAAAAACGAGTACGCAGAAGTTCCCGATACGCGTCGGTCTTCACAACATGACAGAATAGATCGCGGACGAAATGTAATAGGCGATTCTGCTGCATCGCAAGAGGAGGACACTTTTCCGACAACGCGTCATTTGGTAGTCCTTAGTGGTTTACTCTTGTTAGCGATCGGATTGCTGCTACTTGCTACCAACCACACTTTTGGAATGGTATTTATCATTCTTGGCGTCATCGTCGCAGCGATTGCCTTATTAGTTCCGCTCCTTACAAGACGTATTCGACGCCCCGTCCGATTGACGAGTCCTTTCGCCAAGCGCGATCTTCATCAAGCGCAAGATCGTCTTCAGACGATTGATCAGGCACTCAGGATGAAAAAGGAAGAGGATGCCGTCCTCACAAAACGTATAGAAGAACTGGAAACAGTATATGCGGAAACGATGATTCAGATGGAGTTCACCTCTTCTGAGCTTGCGCGAGTGTCGCGTGATCTTCTCATGCAGGTGAAGCCGTACGCCGGCCCGAGCAAAATTGAAGAAATTGATGATATTTTAGAGACATTGATGCGACAGCGACATTCGAATGACAACTACAATGAGCGCGTTTCCGATCTTTTAAGGCGAATTGGCGATTTAAAACACGGGCGTTCAGACGACGAGATGGAGCGCGAGTACGAGAAAGCTTGCCATCAGCTCTACGGTGATTTGGCATCGGGCGATTGCAACGCTCCTCCCGTTATGAATAGCAATCCAACTATGGAGCTTAATTACGATCCTGAACGAGCAAAAGCTGTCATTGAAGAGCGCTCAGAGGTTGAGAAGCATATTTCTGAGATCAAAAATGACATCGCAGAAAAGAAAGAGCGCTTTACACGCGATGAGAATACAAAACTGCGTCTAGACGGTTTGAAGAGAAAACAAGCATCGCTAAGAGCATCGATTGCCTCTCTTAACGATGATTTGCTGCGCTATGACAGTGCGATACATTTTCTCGATACCTTAATTTACAATAAAAATAACGTGCAGTTTCCTTTTATGATGCGTCGAACAATAGAAATTCTCGGCCGCTTGACAGGTCGCCAAGTCGGTCCTTCTGTGCCCGTAGCGGACGTTGCGATTCCGCAGAAAGGGATGCGCGTGCCGAATATGCCGGTAAGACGCGTGCATGATGGAATAAGAGGCAGAATGCCTGAAGACACCTCTCTTTTCGACGAAGCGCCTGCAGAATTGAGTTATCTGGCGTTTCGGATGGCACTTGCAGACGCAGGTGTACTATCGGAATCTGAAAAGAAAACCCCTCTTATTTTGCTAGATCCTGTTATTCCTGTTGAACCGGTGTATCGCGATCGTCTGTTTGACACCCTTGAGGAATGGACACTCGAGACTGCAAGGCAATTGATTTATGTTTCTGATTCAAAAGATTTGGCCGATCGCGCATCTGAGCGGCA
>JAAZJV010000188.1 GCA_012800135.1 Clostridiaceae bacterium
GTTTTCAAAGATGTTCGGCTGGGACAGCAAATTTGAAGATCCCGTACCGACGGAAGTCACGGAAGTCAATGAAGAGACCAGACCCTCAGTAACACATAGAAAATAGTTCCGGTTGTACAAATAGAAGACCTCATTACGAAAAACACAAATAAATCGTTAAAGACCTCCCTCTTAACTTCGTAAAATTTCTATTTTACGAAGTACAATATCTTTCTTATATCAGCCTAATGCAAAAAAAGAACTCAACTTGACAACATAAAAAAATGCCTGTCTCTCATCCTCCTCCCTCCAGTCTCGTTGTTTTTTCAGACTTTCCAGCCATTCAAATGACGAACCATAATAGTCTTCACTGGTCAATTCATGAACTGTTCCTTGACAGAAGGAATAGTTTATTTATCATTGGACAATCTCTCGAGTCGCTCAAAAGACAATTCAGAACCAAAACCGAGCACAAAGGAAAGAAATGAATTTTTTGTTTCAGGTATCCCTGATTAAGCTCTCTATGATCTACGACGAAAATTCATGAAAACGTATCGCAGAAAGAGAGATAACTACCCATCCCCTTCCCTAGCATAAAAATATCGTATTACATTGAAAACAGCGTTTATCTTTATGGGGCAACGGTTGGAGTCAGGTTTGATGGTGTGGTCTTTGAACACTGCCCCTTCAGAAATAATTCAATATATCCGTGGTTTCAGGTAGCAACCAATTGTTCAGTGATTTGTTTAAAAAAATGAGCATTCCAAACTTGCAAAGAATCAAAGTTGCGAATAAAAGGAATCACATCATCCTTTGTCTGTTTGTAATCAATAGTTTCGAAGCGATTGCTCAAGTGCTGTTTTAGATCGGTCAGTGAAAAAACTTCTCCACGTTTCAGGTAGCCGTTTTGCTGAAGCCGTGCCTGCAAATGAGCTAAGTTTACGGGTATGTTTCTCGACAAGAAAAAGACATAATCATAAAGATCACGCCCTTTAACTCTGTTTTTCCAGCCTCTGCAAAGTACGGCATGAATTTTTCCCGCAAACAATGATGGTGCATCATACAAGGCAACTTCATAAGGAGATGGTAACAATCTGTACCGGTGCTCAAAACCAGCGTATTCAGGCGGGTTAATATCCACCTCAAACTTAATACGGATTTTCTCCCCCGGATGGATACCGGAGAGTGCTTGGTTGCCGTAAAAGAGCAATAGATGTTTCCTAGTGTTCCCTTTAAGGAAAGCAGACTGAATCTGGGATTCAATGCTTTTTACTTTTTCTTCGATGTCTACCTGTAAACCGAAAGCAGCAATTTCTTTTTTCAAGATTGGAAAATAAGTATTTAAATCAAAACTTTCGTCCTTGGCTTTCAAAGAGAAATCCAAATCTTCAGAGAACCTATCCAAACCGTAGAAGATACGTAAAGCTGTACCGCCATAAAACGCCGCTTTTTTGAAAAATCCGGCTCTAGACAGGCCGCAAAGCACCATCTCCTGCATGATCTCTTTTTTCACATCTCTTTTATCCATCGGTGATTGATCATCATAGATTCTTAGCATCTGTTCGATGATCGTATTCATGCGATCCTCCTTAAGTATTGAATCAATCGTTTGTGATTGCCTGTTTGGTAGAGCGTTGCGTACTGTATTATTTTATCTTTATCAAGCTCCCGAAACGTATCACGGTCAATCCTAAGGTCATCCCATAACAAATTTTCAAATGCTCTCATATTTACTGCAGGCGATAGAGTGTAGAGCTTATCGCACAGTGCTTTCTCCGGCAGTGCGATAAGAAAGGAATAGTCTCCTTCCTCCACAATCTGAATTCCCACCGGATACGCAGTCTTTGGCACATCTCGATAGGTAAACAATCCAAAATCAGTCTTGAATTGTTTCCGCTTCTTCTTGTCATAGGTAGCGGAAGTAAAGGTGTATACCGCTTCCGGTATTAGGTGCCAATACGAGAGTGCGTAATCGAAAGACAGGTACGAGGGACCATAGATGCTGGCGGCCAGCAAATGCCCGGGGATAGTGTCATCCGTTGTATACAATCCCCGAACCACCGGGAAAATCTTTCCTTGCGCAACCATACGCGCTAACTTGTTAGCTGGGTAACGATAGTCATGCAATTCGTCTAGGAGCATAGCGGTCGTTATAATCATATTCTCACCTCTTAATGGAATATTACTCCATTAGATGGTGAAAATCAAGCATTATTCTAGTATATTCTATTGTCTATACCGTTGAAGACAACAATGAAGTGCATGCTCTTTTATTTTAGGGATCATTGATGAAACGCTCTACTAGGCAAATATTCATATTTGACGGAGTTAATCGATTTCGGATATCAGTGCTTTTTCAATATCGCTAGAGCGTACATCTGCAATCGAAACAAAAAGGCGCAATAAGACAAGAGCTAATTTGTGCGATTATTTAACATGAAAAGTGCGCGATATTTATGTCATCTATTCAATATACCCTTGATGGACGAGCAGTTCGGCTGTCAAAACGGAGCCGCCTGCTGCGCCTCGGATCAGATTGTGCGAGAGACAAGCGAACTTGTAGTCAAATATGGGATCTTTGCGCAATCTTCCGATAGAAATACCCATCCCCTTCCCTAGCATCACATCGCATCTTGGCTGCGGGCGGTCGTTTTCTTCAAAATAACGAAGCATAGGACTTGGCGCAGAAGGTAAATTCGCTTTTTCGACTTCACTTGTAAATTGTTTCCAATGATCCAAGATGTCCGATTCGCTAATAGCGTGCTTAAACCGCACAAAAACAGCCGCCGTATGACCGTGTTCAACCGGCACGCGATAACACTGCGCTGAAATAACAGGCTTCTCGGCAAGTTCAATGTGACCGTTGCCGAGTTTTCCCCACACCTTCAGCGGTTCTCTCTCACTCTTTTCTTCCTCACCGCCGATAAAGGGAATCACGTTTGCATGCATTTCATGCCAGTCACGAAGTCTTTTTCCTGCTCCTGAGACGGCTTGATACGTCGCGACGAGTACTTCTTCCAAACCGTACTCCAAAAGCGGCGTCAGAGGAGGCACGTAGCTTTGAATGGAGCAATTCGGTTTGACGGCGATGAAACCGTATTTCGTGTTGAGACGTTTGCGCTGCACTTCAATCAATGCCGTATGATCAGGATTGATCTCCGGAATAACAAGGGGCACATCCGGTGTCCAACGATTAGCTGAATTATTAGATATGACCGGTATTTCCAGTTTGGCAATCGATTCTTCTAACAGAATCAACGCGTCCTTTTTCATATCGACGGCGCAAAAGACAAAATCGACCTCATTTACAAGTTTATCGAGATCATTGGAGCTATGGACGCGCATTGATGCGATTTTCTCAGGGATAGGCTCATCAAGCTGCCATCTCCCCTCGACCGCTTCTTGGTATGTCTTCCCTGCCGAACGCTCCGATGCCATCAGCAACGACACCTGAAACCACGGATGCGTCGAAAGGAGCGAGATAAAGCACTGCCCCACGTAACCGGTTGCACCTACTACACCTACACGAAATGTCTTCATTTACCTCTCCCCTTCTACTTATAAGATCTTTAAGAATCAATTATTGTTTACTACGTCGCGATAAATGTTTTGGAAAGAAAAACATCGTCTTTGATGTTAAACTACATTCAAAGGAAAGGAGACTGTTTTGTCAATTGAACAAATGATGGAGAATAGCAAGCATCCAATCGACACTTTCCCGCGTCTTGACGAGTTTATCGGCTACCTTCAAGCGATTTTAGGCCGCTCTGAGGGCACGGCGCGACAATATCGCTACGATATTGTCCTCTTTTTCCGCTTCCTGATGGCCGATAATCGTTCATTACAACCGGAAGATGACGCCTGGCAGGAGATCGATATTTCTCAAGTTGACGACAAAATGTTGCGTTCGCTTCAATTATCGGATTTATACAGCTACATTACGTGGCTTGCCGTCTCGCGCAAAAATGCGCCTTCTACCCGCGCAAGACGTACGTCTTCATTGCGGACTTTCTTTGATTATCTTACGACGAAGGCACATGTGTTAGAAGAGAACATCGCCGCAAATCTGGAACGACCGAAAATACTGAAAAGGCTGCCGCGCTATCTCTCTTTGGAGGAAAGTCGAGATCTTCTGAACGCCGCCTCAGAAGGAGAATGTAAACTCTCGACGCGCGATTACGCTATCCTCACGCTGTTTCTTAATTGCGGGATGCGCTTATCGGAGCTTTGCGGAATCAATCTCGCAGACTGGCGTGAAGACACTTTGACCGTACTCGGTAAAGGCGGAAAAGAGCGCACCATCTACTTAAACGGCGCCTGCATCGCGGCTCTACGCAACTACCTCCCCGACCGCATTAAGCCGAAATCAGAGCACAAGGAGGCGCTTTTTGTGTCGCGCATCGGGACACGCCTCTCCCCTCGCGCAGTGGAGAACGTCATTAAGAAATACTTGCGCGAAGCCGGCATCGACAGCCGCCGCTACTCGACACACAAACTCCGCCACACGGCGGCAACCTTGATGTACCAGTATGGCGAAGTGGATATTAGAAGCCTGCAGACGATTCTAGGACACGCCTCCGTTGCTACAACAGAAATATATACGCACATCGACCAGCGGGCGCTACACGAAGCCGTCGAGAAAAACCCGCTCGCCTCAGAGAGACCTGTCATAAATGAAATAGAAAAGAAAGGCTACGATCCCGATTAGCTTTCCTTACCTGCCAATGCACACTGTGTTCCTTCCCGGAGCGTCTAAAGAAAGGCACTCGAGAAAATGTTGAAGTTACCGGTAGACGATCAGCTCCAATGAGAGACGCTTCTCATATCTCCGTTTCAAATAGCAAACATGACAATGGAGCCCTGACTAGCAAATAAGATCGAAGAAATCGTTTCGCATGTCGTAATAGTCATCTACCTGACTCTGATCGATGTATAAGACATCTAAGTATTTAATTTTTTTGTAGGGCATACCCTGTTCGTACTCCAAGGTTGAATGATCAGAAGAATACTTTCGATCGCTGAATTTACCGTAACAAACGTTGTTGAGCAGATAAGTCCTGCTGCTTACTGCGTCATAACGATAGCCGGAAGGCCTTTTAAGGAAATTAAGCAACAAATAATAGTCGTGATCCGCTTGCATAAGATTACTAGCTTCAGTCAGAGAAATAGTGAACGTATTATCAACCATAATGATGCTGGCATATTCATAAACGTATATATCTTGATTCGATAAAGCATGATCTCCCTTATATACCTCTAAAACGTTCACTTTCGTCAACAAAGACTCATATTCCGCCTTCCGTTCAGCCGTCGCACGGACTTTCACAACAAGGTCTGATGCATTATAGATATCCGTCATGGTAATTCCTTGTTTTGAGAGATAATCTCGGGATTTTACCTCCAGTTCGCTTACGGTTTCCGCAAACACCGGAAAATCATCCATGTTCTCATCCGAGAGCTCAACCGTGGGGATCGACGATCTTACAGAAATACTATATCCAATGGAAACGGCAGCAATGACGACCCAGAGAAGTATAAACCATTTTTTCCACTTCATATGCCCTGATCTCCCGGAATACGATCCTGTATGCGACCATCTGACATCAGAAACGTTGTATCCGCTAATATTCTCAAATCGTCTTTATTGTGGCTGGCAATAATGATCAAGGCATCACGATCTTTTTCCTCTAACAAGAGTTGACGTATTGCTTTGACGGATTCCTCGTCCAAGCTGTTGGTAGGCTCATCGAGCATGATTAAATCGGGTCGTTCCATAATCGCTTGTGCGATGGCAAGTTTTTGCTTCATCCCGAGAGAATATTCCTTATACTTACGCTTGTCGTGGGGGTCAAGCCCGACTCGTTCTAGAACAGCGGATATTTCTTGATCGCCGATTTGTTTTTTTATAGAGGCGATGAAGCGAAGACATTCAAATCCGGTATATCGCGGCCAAAATCCGACATTTTCAATCGTAAGTCCCATACTTTCCGGGAAGGAGACATCGCGTCCTATGACTTTGCCGAAAACGTCGATCTCACCGCTAGTGGGGATGATCAATCCAGAAATGAGCCTGATTAACATCGTCTTGCCGGAACCATTCCTCCCGTACAAACCATAAATATTTCCTTTTTCTAATGTGAGGTTGATATCGGACAATATCTCTCTCTTTTTTATCGTTTTATAAACATTGGTCAGTGTAAGCGTTTTCAATTTTATAGTTCCTCCATTATGTTTTTCTTGTTGATCCAAAAAGCACTTGATAAAAGAATCACGATAATCGACAGTGCAACAAAAACTCCGGTCAAAAGAAACGTTACCTGAGAAGTCTCTAATATCGGGTTCACCATCTGAATATCAAGGATTTCCCAAACCTCCTTATGCAAGAACAACAACGCGTTTGAAACAGGAAAGCTCGAAACGAAAAAAGATGACAGCGGAAACAACGGCAGGAGCAGTATCCAAGCTACATAGAGAATATAGAAGACAGAGGAGATGAGCGCTGTATTCCTCTTGACAGAAACGACTGCTGCGATCACGGTGAAAACGGTGTTGCAAATCACAAGCGTACTGAGTAAGAAAAAAGAACAAAGCATCCATTTTGTAAGATCAATCTCACAACGATAGAACATAGCAATCAAGAATGTCGTGAAAAACTGGAGCAGGTAAAAACTGATCGAGTCAATTAATATTCTGCCGTAATGTTTTAATAGCCAAATTACTCTATTTTTCGTTCTAGTAAAGATATACGTCGATGCAAAAATGAAATCGTCATTGATCTGATTTGAGAACAAACTCAGTTGAATAAAAAAGGATAACGAAAAAACGAAAACGGGAACAAACGCCACGCCATCGAGCGAAACAACGCCGGCATAAACATAGAAAAGAAACAAGTGCGCCTTAGAGTTGATAAAGCTCTTGTAAATAGAATAAAAATACATCGACTGTACAATCGTTATGGCAAGAATAATCGGAATTGAAAAAAATTTACGCTTCCGCATGGTTGAGATCCCTTCTTCTCATAAGAATAATAAGAAACGGGAGCGCTCCCGTCACGATTACTTTTACAAGCATGAACAGAAGTTCCAGCCCCAGCGGAATGAAAAAAGAAGCCGTTAAGTTAAAAAATCGATCGACATAGACAGGCATTAAATTCATAGGTGTGATAAATAGGTGAAGATTTATAGGGTTATTGCCAAATAGTGGAAAAACGGAAAGCAAAAAATCGATTCCCATAATAAAGAAAAACACCACCGAGGCGCCGGCTGTATTGCTTAAAATTTCAAATAATAAAATATAAAGTAGAAATGAAAATAGAATAGTGCCAAACTGGACAAGATAAACCAGAGCATAATCAAAACCCATAAACTGCAAGAATGAAATCCCGTCAATACAAAGCAGCATGATTGTTTCTACAATAACTTTCGCTGCGAAATAAAAAGATGCAGCGAAAAACGCCAATCGCAAATCTGTCACATGAAGGGATATAAATGAACGATGACGTACGATAATAAGTGGATTATGAACCTTGGAAAACAGACTGACAAAAAAGATCAACAAGACCGGCACATGTACCATAAAAGCGATATTTGAGGAATGAGAGCGAGAATAAAACTGGAAAATCGCATCGTCTTGGCCAAGGGAGACGATAAGACAAATAGAAATTATCAGGAAAAGAATTAATACAGCGGGCAGTA
>JAAZJV010000189.1 GCA_012800135.1 Clostridiaceae bacterium
CGCTTTCTTAGAAACGGAGTGCGCGATTGCATGGCCGTCGGAAGATGGCGGTGTCCATCTGATCACTGCGTCGCAGTCGATCTATGACGAACAGCGCGAAGTTTCGAACATGCTTCAGTTGCCCAGAGAGAAAGTACATGTCCGTTCAGGGCTTGTTGGCGGCGCCTTCGGCGGCCGCGAGGATATGAGCGTACAACACCATGCGGCGTTAATCGCGTGGAAAACGGGTCGTCGCGTGAATGTGAAATTGTCGCGCTCAGACAGCACCCTCGTCCACACGAAACGTCACCCCATGACGATGAAAATGACGACGTCTTGCGACGCGGATGGTCATGTAACGGCACTGATCGCCGAGATCGTCGCTGATACGGGCGCCTATGCTTCGCTTGGCGGGCCGGTGACGCAGCGTGCCTGCACGCACGCCGGAGGCCCTTACAATTTCCAAAATATTGATATTAAGGGCTACGCCGTTTACACGAACAATGTGGTTTCGGGGGCATTTCGCGGTTTTGGCGTGACACAGAGCTGTTATGCCATGGAGTGCAATCTGAACCTATTGGCGGAAAAATGCGGCATTGATCCGTGGGAGTTCCGCTACCGGAACGTCGTGCGTCCGGGCGATACGTTGCCGAACGGGCAGATTGTGGACGAAAGCTGCGGCATCGCAGAGTGTCTCAAGGCTGTCAAGGAGGCCTACGACTCCAGTCCGAGAGCCGGCATCGCCTGGGCGTTCAAAAATAGCGGTTTAGGTGTCGGCGTGCCGGATATCGGACGTTGCCGCCTTACCGTAAAAGAAGGCAAAATATATGTCCTTACGTCAGCCGCCTGCACGGGTCAGGGCATTGCGCAGACAGTGGTTTCAATCACGTGTGAGACTCTCGGCTGCCCACCCTCCATGACGGTTTACGTACAGCCTAACACCGACCTTACACCTGACGCCGGCACCAGTACGGCCTCACGCCAGACGCTCTTTACAGGGGAAGCGACGCGCATTGCCGCGCTACAGTTAAAAGAGGCGCTCGAAGAAGCAGGCGGTGATCTCAGTGCCCTTGAAGGCCGGCAGTTCGACGGCGAATTCGGACCTCCGACCGATCCTTTGGGCTCAGACAAGAAGAATCCCATAAGCCACATCGGTTACAGCTACGGCTGCGAAGTCGCGATCATAGATGAAAAAGGCGAATTAGAGAAAATGGTCGGCGCCTACGATGTCGGAACGCCCATCAACATCACGGCTGTCGAAGGCCAGATTGAAGGCGGCTGCGTCATGGGGCTCGGATATGCTTTGACGGAAGATTTCGTCAATCCGGACGGCGTACCGAAGTTTAAGCTCGGAACCTACGGTTTGTTCCGAGCGCGCCAAGTGCCGATTCTGGAGACGCATATTGTTCGCGGTCCGGGCGTTAAGGAAGCTGCCTACGGCGCTCGAGGCATCGGTGAACTTGCCTGTATTCCCATTGCTCCTGCCGTCGCACACGCGTACAGCCGACTGGACGGCGTCATGCGCAAGTCGCTTCCGATGGAGAACACATTCTATCGGAAAAAAGCGCGTAAACCGTAATAACGTTTCTGCAGCACATTATATCCGGGATGCGCCTTGGAAAGATAAGGCAAGGAGGCAGAAGCACAATCGAATTGTTCAAGTGGCGCTTTCAATAGAAGACGCTGAATGGCACGTAATGCAACTAAACCATAAAAACCGTGCATTTCCACACTTTTGTCATAGACAGCATGTGGAGCTTGACGGCAAAATAGGCTAGTATAGAGACACTTTTACGGCGCTTTCCTAACGATAGCGCCGTAAATATAATGGCAATTAATTTGTACCCGCGATGCATCTTCGGCACTTCTTTAATGCGGTATGGCAGAGGAGAGCAAAAAGCAGTACAGCAGGAGGTTTCGCATGGACGATAACAGTCAACGCAAACATGAAACGATGAAGCGGAGTGCGGCCGTGATCGTTGCGTCAAAACCGCTTGTCCATCAAGACACCGCCGAAGCCTATTTGCCGGCAATGCTTACTGCAGGAGACGTCACCTACATTGAAAGCTTGATCATA
>JAAZJV010000190.1 GCA_012800135.1 Clostridiaceae bacterium
ATCATTAACGTTTGGCAACAGTTGGTAGAGACCGAATAATAACCGAACAATAAGACTACCCTCTGCCTCGTCGCCATCATCAGAAAGAGCTGTTTATGTTATCTGTCAATAATCTTACCGCGGTGCACAAAGACACCGGATATACTCTCTTTTCCAAATTATCATTCAGCATGCAGAAAGGCGACAAGCTCGCCATAATCGGCGCGGAAGGTAATGGAAAGACATCCCTGCTTGAAATCATTTGCCGCCCCGACGATGCGGCGCACTGGCTCACTTGGTCAGGCAACGTAACGTACCATCCTTGGAAAATGGGTTATCTTCCTCAAGCTTGCCCGCTGTCCCTTTTACAGAAAACGGCCGCCGAATGGATGCTGCCTTTAACAGGTGACGCCGATCTTTACCGGCTTGCCGCTGAATTTAGCCTCTCAACAGACGTTCTTTTCGCTCAGCGTACGCTTGCAACGCTTTCCGGAGGCGAGCGTACGAAACTGCGCCTTATCCGTCTTCTTGTCCACCCGCCTGATCTTCTGGTGCTGGACGAGCCGACGAATGATCTTGATTTAGAATCCATCATCACGCTCGAACGTTTCATTCAAAACAGTCAAGCTGCCATACTCTACGTTTCACACGATGAAACACTGCTTGACCGCACGGCCAACCGCATCCTCCATTTGGAGCAGATCTGGCGGCGCACGACCTCACGTGTCACACTGTCCGGGCTCGGTTTTCGCGATTATATGGAAACGTTCAATTTGGCCATTGCGCGCCAAAACCAACAGGCCGCAAAAGAGGAGGAAATTTACCAAGAAAAATTGAAGCGCTATCGGCGGATTGAATCGCGCGTTGAACATGAACAAGCTGTCATCAGCCGTCAGGATCCGGGCGGCGCACGCCTTCTTAAGAAAAAAATGCATGAAGTCAAATCTCTGGGGCGCCGCTTTGAGCGCGAACACTCCCGCCAAACGCAGCGCACCGACCGCGAAGACGAGGTGAATTTCTTTTTAGAAGATCTGCCCGGCGTGCCGGCGGGTCGCGAGATTCTGCGCCTTTTTCTCCCGGAGCTACGTATTGGGAACCGTGTGCTTTCCCGCAATGTCCGGCTAGACATCACCGGACCGGAACACATGGCCATTACCGGTTCTAACGGCTCAGGGAAAACCACGCTTTTGCGAATCATCCAACGCACGATCGAAACACAGCGAGGACTGAGCGCTTTCTATCTTCCGCAAAACGCGAACGAGCTATTCAAAAACGATATAACAGCAATAGATTTTCTCGCTCCCGACGGAAAAACATCTTCAAAAGAAACCGCCTCCGCCCTCTTAGGAAGTCTCCGTTTTTCAAGGGACGAAATGACATCCCTGATATCCTCACTCTCCGGTGGACAGAAAATTAAATTAGCCTTCGCGAAATTGCGACTTACACGCCCGAATGTCCTCTTGCTCGACGAGCCGAGCCGACACCTGTCACCGTTGAGCAACCCCGCATTTAGAGCGAGCGTCGCCGCCTTCAAAGGATGTGTGATCAGCGTGTCACACGACCGTGCATTTCTTGCCGAAGTCTGTACGCGCGTCCTGCGCCTTACGCCGGACGGTTTAATCGATGAAGATCCCGCGCTTTATCGGTGACGGTAATCGGATTCCTCTTTCCCGTTATTGCGCATCCAGATCGCGCGACACATTTCCGCCAATGAGGCAACAAAGCCTTCATCCTCAGGAAAAACACGCCACACGTGCCGATCGGATCGAAGATCCGCAAATCGGGGGAACGAACAGTACGGCGCAGGCATCTCACCCAAATGAAACGCTATCTTCTTTTCATAATCAGGGGGCGCCTCGTCGCGCAGCACTTTGTTATACGACAAGGCATCATCGTCTTCATAAAACATCAAACTGCC
>JAAZJV010000191.1 GCA_012800135.1 Clostridiaceae bacterium
AAGAAACTTGGTTATGCAGAGCAAGAGTGTACCGATATTATGGATTACATCCTGCGAGAAGATGACAACGGCATGATCCTAGACGGCAAAATAGAAGGCGCGCCGCATCTTCGCGAAGAGGACCTACCCGTTTTTGACACGGCCAACCGTTGCGGCACAGGTGAAAGGTATATTCATTATCTCGGGCACGTTCGCATGGTCGCAGCCATTACACCGCTCATCTCGGGAGCTATTTCCAAGACAGTCAATCTTCCAAATGAAGCGACGGTCGAAGATTTCGCAAATGTGGTCCTCACATCTTGGAAACTTGGAATCAAGGGCATTACGCTGTATCGCGACGGTTCCAAATTCGCGCAACCGCTGAACCTTCGGTTGGGAGACGAGGACAACGGAGAGACGCCGCTCGAAGATATGCCTTATCATGATCTTCTGAACTACGCGAGAGATGCCCGCTGTAAACTTGCCGAATGCCAAGATGAACTGGGTCGCGGCGACTACATTCATGCACGCATGAAACCGCAGGGTATTCGCATGGGCGTTACACATCCTGCGCAGATTGAAGATGTCAAAGTTTACATCACGGTAAACCGCGATCAGGACAACGAAATCCAAGAAATTTTCATGACAACGGATCGCGAGGGAACGCTCATTACAGGGCTTCTTAATTCTCTGTCAAAAACGATTTCAGTCATGCTGCAGTACGGCATTAAGCCCACCGCGATTTCTAAAATGTTGCGAGGTCAGAAGTTCGAGCCATACGGTTTTGTTCAAAGACATCCATATATCAAATACTGTTCGTCCGTTTCAGACCTCATCAGCAAAGTTCTCGACATTGAAAGTGGAGATTACTCCCGCGTGCAGGTTCGTCCGAAGACGGAAGACGGTGCTTCCGAACCGGTCTTCAAGCGTCAGATCAGCATGGCGGAGCTCATCACAAAAGATGCGGCTGATACGCCGGATGTGGGCGAGCGCCTCTACGACGGCTCCACCTGTCCGAATTGTTCCAGCACACGAATGGTTCTTAACGGAACATGCAAAGTATGTCTCGACTGCGGCGAAACGACGGGGTGTTCATGATGCCGTCTTTTTGAAATGAAATGTGAAGCGACAACACGGTGCAGTACACAGAGGTGTTGAAGAAGCGAGCGCTTCGCGAACCGATATAATTGCAAAAACAAAAGATAAACCGAGTCGTCTAAAGAGGACTTTACCTGATAAAGGATTACATATACAACGGATACAACAGATACAACAGGATCATCAATGTCATATAAAGCCGGCCGATCCGCGTTTTGTACGATCTTGTGTGCTATAGCCATCCGCGCTTTACTTTGAATGAAAAGAGTTGAGCGCGGATGGTTTTTTTCATAATCCACAGTGCTATAATTAACATATACTGCCTTTTTCCTAGCGAAAAATGCATACTTAATACAGTCAGGAGAAAGACTATGAAACAATGCCCATCATGCGGCGCCTCTATTCCGGAAGAATCTCTTTTCTGCACTTCTTGTGGTGTGAGATGTCCCGTTCCGGAATCAGCACCGCCATATGCATCAACGCCGCCGGCCTACGGGGCGGAGATGGCTCAAAACACAATTCCGCAAGCTGAAAGTGCGCAACCTGCGTACGGGCAACAGACATACGCTCCGCCCACTTATCAGCCGTACCAAGAAATGCCGGAACAGCAGCCTCCATCCTATCAACCTTACGGAGGAGCTCCGGCGCAGCAACCGCCATATTCTGGACAGCCCTATGGAGGTGCTCCGGCAGAACCGCCGCAACCGCCATATTCTGGGCAGCCCTATGGAAGCTCCCAAGCGCCTCCGACGTATGGAGCGCCGCCTTCGCAGCCAGCTGGTTACTCGAGCGCGCCTTATGGAGCGCCGCCGAAGCCGCCTAAGAAAAAAGCGCGCTGGATCCTTCCGGTGGTGGCCATCGTCGTTGTCGCAGCTATCGTTCTTTTCCTCGTCTTTGGAACGGGCCTATTTGGTTCTACAAAGAGCAAATGGGAGAAAGCGGAACGCGAAGCATTCAAAATTTCTGAGGGTGAAGCGCTCTTTCCGTTCAAGCAGGCCATGAATTACTTCTCTCAAGCAGAGAAAGCGGGCTTCATTTCCGATATCAGTATGAATATCGACATTCCTGATATGGATCTCGATATACCGGTGTTCATTGAGGCGATCTCCAATCTGCGCCTTCACCTCGAAGGGGCTACCGATTCAAGCGGTGACGATCTTCTTTTTGAAACCACTATCGGCCTCGGCGCCAAGGGGAGTACGTCCGAATCGTTGTCCGCGACCATTTACAACGCTTCCGAACATCTTGTCATCGAAATTCCCGACATCGTCGATCGTCCGCTTCTGATCCCTTACGAGGAGATCGAATATGATATGGACTTCGATCTTGGTATGTCATCCGGTGCAATGAAGAAAATGAGAGAGTTGATGGAGCCATTTACCGGCGATAACCTAGACAAGATCATCAACGATGTTCTCGATATTTTCTTTAAAAATGCAGACAAACCTGTGCTTGAAAAGGGCAAGTCGGTTACCGTTGAGGGCATCACAGAGAAATTTGATCAATATACCGTAGAACTTAAAAAAGACAAATTGATTGACTTCATGAAAGATTTGCTCCAGTACGCAAAGAAAAATAATGACATTAAAACGCTGGTAGAATCCATGATGGCAATGCAAGACGACGTGGAACTGGACATCGACGGCATCATTGACAAGGCAATCGAGGAAATCGAGAAAGAACGCGAAGGTTTCGATGGCGGTATCCGCCGTATTCTGTACGTCAACGGGAAAAATCAGCCCTGTGGCTGGTCTCTCATAGCCTACCAAGGCGAGGGCGAAGATGAGGTTGAAGGCGCGGCGGCGTCATGGATGCATGTCCAAGAAGGAGATCGTCATGCCTGTAGCTTCTCTGCCGTCATGGAAGCCGGCTATAGCGGGGTTGAGATTGTCAGCACTTACGAGGAATCAAAAGATAAAGCCAAAACAGGTGAGCTGACGATCTATCAGAGCAGCTTTGGCGAAAAAGAAGAAATACTGACGGTTAAGTACAGAGACTTGTCGTTCGCATGGAAAAACCCGATGCTCATCTTTGAAGGCGAGATTGAAGTCTCTGTGCCAATGGGCGGAGGCGATGAAATGAACGTGAAAATAGGGGGCTCTGCCGCAGAAAAAGGCGGAAAACCCTACCAGATCTTAAATATCACGCTCGAAGGAAACGTCAACGACAATACCGCAACATTTGAACTGCAAACGGAAACACACATTCCGCCCGCCTCTGACATCAATTTAGGCAAGAGGTCTCTTCCCGCGAACGGGGTGAACATCTCAGATCCTTACGAGATGCAAGAGCTGTTCTCCGATCCAGCGGTAATGCAAAAAATCCAGACAGCGTTGAGTGAACTCGGTATCGATGTGGGAGAATTCTTCCCTTCATATTAGGAGAACGTGAAGCCTACTTTGCAAAAGCAGGCACAAAAGGACGCGTGTATCGTGCCTCATAATAATGGTCTTGTGGTGGAGCGCCTCAGCAAAAGCTGGGGCGCACACCCTGTTTTTTCTAATATTTCATTTACACAACCTCGCGGTACCATCTTCGGATTCAAAGGCGAAAACGGGTCTGGAAAAAGCACTCTCTTAAAGATCATTGCCGGCATTGTTCCGGCCGATGAGGGAGAGGTTCGCTTTGAGTCGGAAACACAGAACAATCGAATGCGCTGGTCGTTGTTAATTGGCTACGTTCCGCAAGAACTGGCTCTAGACGAGCGTTTTACGGTACGCGAAACGCTGCTTTTTTGGGCAGCGGCGCGTGGTTTCCCGAAGAATGAGCGAACACGCTGGGTAGCGATCGCCGAGCAGGATCCGCTCATCTCTTCTTTTCTTTCAAAAAAAATCAGCGAATGTTCCGGCGGTATGGCGCGCCGCTGCAGCTTGTTGGTCGGTCTTTTGGGTGATCCGCCGATCTTGTTGCTCGATGAGCCGTTTGCGGGAGCCGACGATGCCAGTCAAGACATGATGGCGGAGCGTCTTACGGCATGTAGGGCGCGCGGACAAGTTATCCTGGTTGCAAGTCATGACGCAACGCTCATCCGCAACCTGTGCGACCGCGTTTTGTTGTTGCAAAAGGGAGCCCTCATGGACGAAGATACCGACGTATCGCGGTAGGCGATGCGTCTGGAGACGGCGGCATGATTCATAAAAGCAAAACCTGCCTACAGAAGATACGAAAGCGCCTTATCACGTTCGGCGCTTTATGTCGTCGCGAGTTCAAGCTTGCGGGCAGGCTGATGGCGATCTTTTTGCTCGTTATACTGATCATTGCCGGTGCGGCGTTTCT
>JAAZJV010000025.1 GCA_012800135.1 Clostridiaceae bacterium
CTTTTTTCTTCATCTTTTTTCATTTCCCTCCTTTTTTGTTTCGTTTTCAAAAATGCTTTTTCACTGTGCATCTTTATTACGAACGGTTCTATCATTTGTTGAGCACTATATGTCTCAAACAAAAGCCTTAATTGATTGATGTGTTGCACTTTCTTCTTGAAAGTGCCGGCCTTCCCTTAGGTAGGCATTTGGCAAGCTTGTCATAATATTCCGGCAGCCGTACCACACAAGTTGATCTGCGTATTACGCGTTCCTCTTGCTGTTACGCATTGAATAAATCACGGCCGTTACCATGATTAACCCTTTCACAACCAACTGCCAGTATGAGCTGATGCCCAAGAGGTTCATTCCGTTGTTAATGATACCCATCAGGATAATACCAAGGGCAACCCCCGACATTGAACCTGATCCGCCGTCAAACGCGACGCCGCCCATGGCACATCCTGCGATGGCCTCTGTCTCAAACGCCACACCGGCGTTCGGTTGCGCTGAGACGTTCCTCGCGGCCAATACGATTCCGGCAAATGCTGACACAACACCCGATATTGTATAAACAAGAATTGTCACCTTTTTCACGTTCACACCCGCTAGGTGTGCCGCTGTTCTATTTCCACCAACAGCGTAAACGGTTCTTCCAAAAGTTGTTCTATTTAAAATGAGCGCTCCCATCAACAAAAAGAGAACCATGAAGATAATCGGAATCGGAACGCCAAATACTGAGCCAACACCGAGATTTAAGAGATTTTTCGGGAGATTGCCAATGGGCTTGCCGTTAGCGACGATATACGCAAGTCCCCTTACCGAAATCTGTACCGATAGCGTCGTAATGAAAGGCGGAATACCGGTATACGCAATGATCAATCCGCATATAACTCCGGAGAGCAAACCGGAGACGACTCCAACAAGCATCGAAGGCATAAGCGACATCACTTCATTAGTAACCAGCAAGGACGTCACACAACCGGAGAATCCGGCGACGGATCCTACAGACAGGTCGATGCCGCCCGAAATCATAACAAAAGCCATCCCGACAGCCATGATGCCGTAAACAGATACTTGTCTTAATACGTTTAGCAAGTTGTTCGGTTGTAAAAATGCGTTATTCGGCGTAACGACGGATAACAAAATAACCAGCACTAACGTGATAATGATGAGGCCGGAATAGGATAGCGAAAATAGTCTTTGTATTAGATTTTTTCCCGGCTTTTTACGAGCTGATTCTTGAGTCATGGACTTCCTCCCCCAGTGTAGCTAGTTTCATAAATGTTGTCTCATTCATATCAGCACCGGTCAGTTCGCCCGTGATCGTGCCTTCTTTCATGACAACAATGCGATCGCTCATGGCCAGCAATTCCGGCAAATCCGAGGAGATAAGAATGATTGCAACTCCGGATGCGGCCAACTGATTGATCATTTCATATATTTCGACTTTTGTCCCAACATCAATCCCTCGAGTCGGTTCATCAAGAATGAGAATGTCCGGACTTGTAATGAGCGATCGAGCCAAGACGACTTTTTGTTGGTTCCCGCCTGATAGTTTATTGACGAGCGTTCTGACAGACGGCGCTCTGATATGCAGTTTGTCAAAAATGTCTTCTGTCGCACGGCTTTCTTTCTTAAGTTTCATGAAGCCGTACCGTGACAACTCTTTCAGATAACTTAAGCTGATGTTTTGCCGGATCGGCAGAATGCTGATCAAGCCTTGACGACGGCGGTCTTCAGGCACAAGGGAGATCTTGCTTTCGATAGCTTTTAGCGGAGAGATTTTTTTGAGATCGCGACCGTGATATGTGATGCTTCCGCTGTCGTATCGCCTCGCGCCGTAAATTAATTCCATCAATTCGGAACGGCCTGCTCCGACAAGTCCTCCAAAACCGAGTACTTCCCCTGCTCTTAACGAGAAAGAACAATCATATACTATTCCGCCGGAAAGATTTTTCACTTCTAAAACGGTTTCACCTAGCTCGGCATATTCCTTCGGGAACTGCTGTTCCAGATTTCGCCCAACCATCAGCCAGATGATTTCATCAATGTTGGACTCAGAGGATAGCACTGTCCCGGCAACGCGCCCGTCCCGCAACACAGTGATACGGTCCGATATTCGAAAGATTTCATTCAGACGATGTGAAATATATATAATCGAAACGCCCGCTTCTTTCAGCTTAAAAATGACATCCATGAGAATCTGAGTCTCTTCTTCTGAGAGCGAGGATGTCGGTTCGTCAAAGATAACGATTTTTGATTCATATGAGATCGCCTTGAGAATTTCGACAAGCTGTCTTTTAGCAAGCGACAGATCCTTAATTTTCGTATTGGGATCGAGTGTAAGTCCGATGCGCTTCATCAGTTCGCGCGTTCTTACGACAGCGTCATTAAAATCAATCAGGCCGAAGCGCTTTTTGTAACGCCCCAGATAGATGTTTTCCGCAATAGACATCTCCGGGATTTGAACCATCTCCTGATACACAGTGCTGATGCCCATGCGGTGGGCGTGATCCGGTGATTGAAAGCGAATTTCTTCTCCTTCGTAGATGATGGTGCCGGACGACGGTGTCTCCGCGCCCGATAAAATCTTAATGAGGGTTGATTTTCCTGCTCCGTTTTCACCGCATATACAAAGGATTTCTCCACGCTTGAGCGTGACGCTGACATCATTTAGCGCCTCAACTTTTCCAAAGTTTTTTGAAAGGCCATTAATTTCTAAGATGACGTCATTTTCCATGCAATACCTCTCGGTGTTTTCTGTTTTTTATAGACAATACATAATTTCCCTGCGTTTACACGCATCATCAGGGACTGATCATTAAAAAGATCCTTCGTGCATACAGGTATAGAGCGCCTGCAGATTACCTTTGTTTATGGCATATCTCACTAAAGAACGATGATAACCCGACGCATCTTCGTCCGGTAGAGTCCACTCTATCTGCTTGTCCGGATTTCTTTTAAGAAGACGAAAGTGTTTTTTTCCTAAAAGATATGTCGTAATAAAGCCAGTAATGAATGCGTCGCCGGCGGCAGTCGAATCCACGATCCGGAGATTTTGACCAAATGCTTTCGTAAGATAAAGATCCTTACCATCATAAAGCATAGCGCCTCTCTTGCCCATGGTACAAATAACCAATTCGCAGTGCCCTATACCGACGAGGCGGCGAACGTAAGATTCCAGCTCCTCTTGAGGTCGTTCTTTCCCTGAAAAGAGAATATACGTCGCAAATTCAGCAACTTCGACAAGTTTCTCTTCTGTCCACTTGTCGGAATAATCAAACAAGATCGGCACCTTAATGGCGTTGATCTTGTGAAGCTCAGGAATCATACAGCCATAGCAGGCCGTATGAACTAAATCAGCCGTGCGGATGTAATCCAAGATCTCTTCATCCAAGATAAGAGGATCGGTTCGCACGACTCCTAAGTCATTGATATCTGTAATTGTCCGATCGCCGTTTTTTAACTCAATGCGACACTTGCCCGTCTCTCCTTCTCTTGTTTGGATATAGCGTGTGTCGACATTCTTGTCGTTCAGCGCCGCTCGAACGAGCTCGCCCTCCTCGTCGTTGCCGACCACACCCATGAAAGAAGAACGATAACCAAGATATTGGGAAAAGATAGCGACATTGACGCTATTACCGCCGGGAAAACGTTGCCCCAGCGTCACATTAATGTCAACGACATTGTCGCCCATTCCAATAATGTGTAACATCAATATCGCCTATC
>JAAZJV010000192.1 GCA_012800135.1 Clostridiaceae bacterium
TGATGGGCATTCTCAGCAATGAGGGCGCCATTAAACGGACAGAAGGCAACAAAGAAATCTTCGCGCAGTATCCCGGCATTGAAATCCTAGCTGAGGAAACAGGAAACTGGCAGTTTGACCAAGGCATGAACGTGACTGAAAACTGGATCACGGCGTATGGCGACAAGTTAAACGCGATCGTGTCAAACAACGATAATATGGCGATCGGAGCGATTCGGGCGCTTGAAGAAGCAGGAAGAGAAGATGTTCTTGTCATCGGCCTAGACGCGATTCCTGAGGCGGTTGATCTCGTTGAGTCAGGCAAATTGGCAGCGACCGTTCTGCAGGACGCGAATGGTCAAGGTGCCGGCTCGATCGACCTTGTTCAGAAATTGGTTAAAGGCGATAAGCTTGATCCGGTCACATGGATTGACTTCGTGCTTATCACAAAGGACAACGTTGCAGATTATAAATAACAAATCTTGATCAAATCGATAGGATTCATCCATTTGATTTGAAGTCGGATTTATGGCAGGAGTATGTGGCCAACATACTCCTGTCGTTTAAATAATTATCGAAAAGCGTATGTGCTTTCGGGCATATGATAAAACAAGGTTTAACATAGTTGTACCGCGATAATCTTCCGTTGATGGATCGTTAGTATCAGTAGTCAATAAAGGGAAATCACGGTCTCCTTGGTTGACTATCGTGTCAATCCAACTTCCGGATTTCGACAAGTTTTGGAGGATTGCTATGGCAGAAGAAGAAAAATATCTATTGTCCATGAAAAACATTGTGAAGCAATTCCCGGGTGTTATGGCACTCAGAGGAGTTGACCTAAATGTCAGATATGGAGAAGTCCATTCCGTCATTGGAGAAAATGGCGCCGGAAAATCGACATTGGTGAAGTGCCTTATCGGCATTCATCAGCCTACCTCGGGTGAAATCGTGTTCGAGGGGGAGCCGGTTGTCATAAAGAATACGGCTGAAGCGCTTGAAATGGGCATTTCAATGATTCATCAGGAACTGTCGCCTGTCGAACACCGATCCATTATGGAAAATATTTGGCTTGGCAGAGAGCCGAAAAACAAATTTGGTCTTATCGATCATAGGAAAATGTACGATATGACTAAATCATTGCTCAAAAGAATCGAACTCGATGAAGATCCTGCCAAAGAAGTAGCTGAGCTTACGGTCGCAAAAATCCAGATGCTCGAGATTGCGAAGGCCATTTCTTACAACGCGAAAATTGTCATTATGGATGAGCCGACGTCGTCTTTAACGAGCAGAGAAATAGAGACGCTGTTCGATATTATCCAAAAACTTAAAGAAAACGGGACATCCATAATCTTTATCTCACATAAATTGGAAGAAGTAGCTGAGATTAGTGACCGAGTGTCCGTCTACCGCGACGGTAATTACGTAGGTACGCGTGAAGCAGGTCATTTTGATATTCCTGAATTGATTAGTTTGATGGTCGGCAGAGAATTGACTGATCTTTTCCCCAAAGAATCCTGTGAAATAGCGGACGTCGTTTTGGAAGTTGAAAATCTGACAAGTTATGGTGCATTTGAGGATGTCTCTTTTACCGTAAGGAAAGGTGAAATTGTCGGGATGTCCGGGCTGATTGGTGCCGGCAGAACAGAGGTCGTAGAAGCTATTTTTGGTCTCCGACGCATCGATAAAGGGGTCATCAAAATAAACGGAAAGCCCGTAACAATATCTTCTCCTGTCGCAGCGCTGGAGCACGGACTTGCATTTTTGACAGAAAATCGTCGCTTAACCGGTATCTTCCCGATGTTGAGTGTTTCTAACAATGTTGTCATATCAAGTTTAAAGCAATGTCTCGGGAAGATGAATCTGATTTCACACAAGAAAGCATATTCATTTGTTGATGAATTCATTGATATGCTTGATATAAAAACACCATCTGTTCATCAGTCCGTTGAAAATCTGAGCGGCGGCAATCAGCAAAAAGTCTTGATAGCTCGCTGGCTTATGACGCAACCAACCATTTTATTTCTTGATGAACCTACACGCGGGATTGATGTAGGCTCAAAATCAGAAATTCATCGATTGATATCAGATTTAGTAGGCGAGGGAAAGAGCGTTGTTATGGTTTCGTCGGAGTTGCCTGAAATCATGGGAATGAGTGACCGTATCGTCGTCATGCATGAAGGCCACGTGACGGGAATCGTCGAAAACCATGAGGATCTGACGCAGGATGAACTCATGCTCTATGCGACAGGCCAAAAAGATCAGTTTAATAAACTTGATGAAGTTAGCTGACGATGCTAAGCCAGAACAGAAGATGCGAAGAGGTTGAAAAATGGAAAGCAACAAGGTAGAAGATAATAATTTGAAAAAGTCCAGAGCCGGAGCTGTCCGCAGAATATTCAGCAAGTATGCGATCGTGTTTGCTCTTATCGGCCTGGTTCTCATTTTAACCATAGTAAGCCCGAGCTTTTTGACAGGTAAGAACTTGTTAAACGTTCTTACACAAAGTTCGATATACGGAATCATGGCGCTCGGAATGACGCTCATTATCATTTCTAAGGGCATTGATCTTGCGGCCGGATCTACTGTCGCTTTGGTCGGTATGGTTGCTGCCAGCTTGGCTCAGACTACCGATGCGACAACTAAAGTTTTCCCAAATATGGGCGAGCTTACTGTCATTGTGCCCGTTTTAGCTGCCATACTTTTAGGCGCCGCAATCGGGGGTATCAATGGATCCTTGATTGCGTATGCAAGCCTGCCGGCATTTATTGCGACGTTGGGTATGCAGACGATTGTGCGTGGAACGGCGCTGATGTATACGCAAGGAAAGCCGATCAGCAATTTCACCGATTCATTCATGTCTATCGGCTCTCGGATAGGCTGGCTTCCCGTTCCTGTTCTAATTTACGCGATCTGTATCGCCGCTACCTGGATACTTCTCGGATACACGCGTTTTGGCAAAAGTGTGTATGCCATTGGCGGGAACATCAATGCCGCACGCGTTTCCGGCATCAATGTTAAGAGAAATATTGTCCTAATATACGTTTATGCCGGATTCCTCTTTGGTATTGCCTCTTTAGTTTTTGCCGGAAGAGTAGGTAGCGTCCATCCGGGTGCTGCCACTGGCTACGAACTGACAGCTATCGCGTCAACAACAATCGGAGGTACGAGTCACGCCGGAGGAATAGGGACGGTTTGGGGCGCAGTCATCGGAGCGTTGATCCTCGGCGTTTTGAGAAACGGACTTACATTGCTCGGCGTACAGGCGTACTGGCAGCAGGTTGTTGAGGGCATTATTATCATCGTCGCGGTCTTTATCGACATGAGGAAGCATGCCATCAAGAATTAGTGATTTTCTTAACGATTAACTGATTCAAAAAGTTTGTTAACCAAACTTGACGACAAAGCCATCTGTTACGAAAGTAAGTAGCGTTCAAACACGGTGTGTGTTGTATGCGTTGTGTTTTTGATAATAGATGGCTTTGAGGTTGAGCAGATTTGGTTTAACATATGAAAAGTAAACGTTTGCAAAAGCAAACATGAACGTAAAAAATAAACTTTGAGGAGGCTTAAAGTGAAAAAAAAGGAATGGTTATTGACAGATGACCCCAATATCATGTTTGAAGGTGATAATGAGGTCGGCAGACTCAAGAAGGCAGTTTGGGACATGAGCGATGAAGAACTTGATCAGGTTCTAGAAGAGTATGGAATTCCTTCTCCATCAGAGCTTGGCGTTGCGGGAACCTATATTCAAAATACGCCGCGGGCGAAGCAAATTGAGAAGAGAAAAAAGAACGACATCGTTTTTTTGCCTATAGGATGTACTGAAAATCACGGTCTTCATGCCAATACGGGTCTTGACACATTTATGGTTACCCAGATTTTGGAAGGTGTGCGCCGTTATACAGCGAAGCAGGGACGTGAGATCAATCTTGCCTTTTCACCGATTAATTATGGCGGCCATCCGTACCATCATATCGGAATGCCTGGAACGGTTGTTATACCGAACGAAGTCGTTCAGGAAATGCTTATCTACACGATGCTTGGCCTGTGGAACGACGGTTATCGCAAGATTATTCTTCTCAACAACCATGGACATCTCTGGGTTTTGATTGCCGCGATTCAGGAATTCTGCA
>JAAZJV010000193.1 GCA_012800135.1 Clostridiaceae bacterium
CCTGCTCTGGCCTGCCTTTATGCGATGAAAGCACTGAAGGACGATGATCATTTCGAACCAAAACGTCGCATCCGCTTGATTGTAGGTACAAATGAAGAATCAGGAAGCCAGTGCCTTGCACATTACAGCAATGTTGAGGAGATTCCCGTAACAGGTTTCACGGCAGATGCTTGCTTCCCCGCTATCTACGCAGAAAAAGGCATCGCTCGCTTAAGACTTACGCAGAGGCGCAAAACCGAAGATGCCATCAAGGAAGCATCTGCAGGCCATGCGGTCAACATGGTACCGGGATCCTGTGAAATCCTTTTGAAAGATAACACGTCGATGACATATCACGGTCAAACGGCTCACGGCAGCAGTCCTGAAGACGGCTTGAATGCGATTGCAGTAGCTATGGAAGCACTTTCCGAATCTTTTGAAGAAGACGGTCGTGAAGATACTTTTGTTGCTTTTTTCAACCTTCTTCTCGGACGAGAAACCGATGGTCAGTCCCTCGGACTTGCCTTTTGTGATGAATCCGGAGCAACGACAGTTAACGCGGGAATTCTATCAATTGATGAAAACGAGGCTTCAGTGACTCTCGACATCCGCTATCCCGTGCATTTTGATTTTGAGGAGGCTCAAGAACGCGTCGCAAAAATAGTTAAACCATATGGAGTTGAAGTTGTATGGGGAACTAATGTTGCGCCTCTTTATCTGAAAAAGACATCGCCTCTTATCCAGACTTTAACGGATACATATTCCGAACTGATGGGCACTTCCGGTGAAGCATTTGCGATGGGCGGAGGCACCTACGCCCGCTCACTCCCAAACATATGCGCATTTGGACCGACCTTCCCATGGCAACCTGAAGTTGTACATAAGGCCAATGAACACGTGGAGCTCACCGAACTTCTAGCAGGCGCCAGTCTCTATCGTGAGGCCCTAAAACGACTCGCAAATCAGGAGTGAAGTAACACTACTCCGGCTTCCGATTTTATCTCCGGCGGTCAATTATATATTTAAAAAAAGCATGCCGTTCACATTTTCGAATAGAATATGAACGGCATGCCTTAGATGAAAAGAATTACGCTATTACGTTTCGCTATATTTTCGCATTAAAGTAAATATTCGCTCACGAAAAGCATCACGGTTAATATCAAGCACGACGCGATGTTCACGGTATGACATTTTTTTGTCAGAATCAAGGTCGGTAACAGTCTTGCCGGAAGTTATAGATCCGCGCGTTTCTACACGGATACCTGCTTTTCTAGCTGTAAACATCGTTTCATCTTCCGCGAAGAAAAGGGCGGCGGGATCGTGGAGGCAAATGCCGGGAAGACCCTTCGACATCTCGTATCTAAGCGCGTTCTGCTGACTTTGATAGCTGAAAATCGCCTGTGGCGTACCGAGTTTGGCAAGCTCGTCAAGTTCAGTTCCAGTAAGGTACGCTTTCAACGTTACATCGAGACCGCACATGACGATTGGAACACCGCTGTTAAACACGACATCGGCTGCTTCCGGATCGGTGACAATATTGAATTCGGTGCATGGCGTAGTGTTCCCGCCTACTGCTGCACCGCCCATTATGACAATCTTAGAAAGACGTTTCGGCAGTTCTCTGTACTTGATAAACGCTTTCGCGACGTTTGTTAAAGGACCAACCGCGACAAGCACAAGATCCTCATGCTCCATCGCCGCATTATAAAGCGCATCCCACGCGGGCTCCGGCTCTTCTTTTCGAGGAGAAGAATCAAGTTCCACACCTCCTAATCCGTTCAGTCCATGAACATGAGGCGCTGAGACGAGCGGCCGCACCAACGGTTTATAGGCTCCCTTATAAACCGGGACATCAGTCCTTCCAGCCAAAGCGAGTACGTTGAGCGTATTCGGCAGCGTTTTGTCCAGTGCGACATTACCCGCTACCGCCGCTACACCAATCAAATCAAAACTTTTCATTTTAGCCGCGCAAAGAAGCGCCATCGCGTCATCGACGCCCGTGTCACAATCGATGAAGAGAGGTATGCTTCTCTTTTCGGCGCTTGGCTTCATTTTTATATCTGTCATATCCTCCACCTAATCTTCACTCGTCTTACAGGATGGGAGATCAGCCATAATAAGTAACCGCTTCAACGAGCAGATCAACAAAAGCGTTTCGATTAATATCTTTGAGACAATATGCGTTGGGCGGTTTGCCGGACACTTTGTTAAGATCTCCCACTGTAGCTCCACGACAAAATACGCCCTTTGTCTCGACCTGAACGTAGAGGTCTTCACCAGTAAGGATCTCCGGTCGGATAAGAGCTGTCACAGCAACGGCGTCATGAACCGGCGCGCCGGGGTACCCTAGGGATTGATGAAAATGGTAGAAAAATTCAAGCCACCCAGCCACGACCGACGCGACGTGATTGCCGACTCGTCGAATCCGTTCAAAATCCTCAGGGTAAACAAGCGCGCGTTCAGTGACATCGAGACCGGCCATCGTGATCGGAATACCCGATTCAAAGACGATCTTCGCAGCGTCAGGGTCAACGAGGATGTTGAACTCTGCGGCAGGTGTCCAATTACCGCGTGCGATTCCTCCGCCCATAAGCGAAATATGCCTGATTTTTGACTTAAGTTCGGGATAGAGCAACAAAAGTGCGCCGACGTTCGTCAATGGGCCGGTCGGAACAATGACGACCGGCTCATCACTTTCTTTCAAACATTGTGCCATCAGCTCTGCCGCGGAACAGGCCACGGGAGATTTCATTGGCTCCGGCAACTCCGGTCCGTCCAGTCCCGTCTTTCCATGTACGGTGTCTGCAATAATGGGATCTCGAAAAAGTGGTTTCGGCAGACCCATCGCAAGCGGCACATCCATTCCTAAAAGTGCCATGATGCGCCCAGCGTTGTATGTTGTCTTCTCAATCGTCTGATTTCCGCAGACGGACGTCACACATAAAATACGCAGTTCAGGACGCGATCTCGCAAGAACCCAAGCAATCGCATCATCGTGACCCGGATCTCCATCCAAAATAATTGGCAATGGTTGCGATGTTGATGCGTAAAAGGTCTGGATATTGCTTCGTGTTTCGACCAAGTTGAACCTCTCTTCTCATGTCAGATTAAACGCCCGTCAGACGCCTAATACCGCGTTTTTTGAGCTTGCGAGTCCTGTTCCATGCATAGATGAAAAGTCCCATAATAGTGACCGCATAAGGAATCATAGACACAAGGAAACTTGAGACATTCGGCAAACCGGCGACCTTTGAGCTCAAACCGTGTGCCGTACCGAAAAGCAGTGATGTAAGCATGGCACCCACAGGCTCACCTCGACCCATCGCTTGTGCCGCCAGCGCAATGAAACCTCGTCCGGCGACCATGCCCTGATTCCAGCCTTGTGAGTAGTACATAGACATAAAGGCGCCGCCTAACCCTGCAAGAGCGCCCGACATAGCGATGGCGATATACTTGATGCGCTTTACACTAACACCGACGCTGGAAGCCGCCTGAGGGCTTTCACCGACAGCTCTTATATTGAGTCCGAGGGGTGTTCTGTAAAGAAGCAGCCATATGAGCCAGACCAAAAGGAAGGCGATGTACGTCAAGATACAGTGACCTGATAAAATCTTGCCGAGAAACGGTATATCTTTGATCAACGGAATATCAATGGTAGGAATCAGAATATTGGGTGTCACCAGTATTGCCGTATTGCCGCGCAATCCGGTAAACATGAAAAGGAGGAAGATCGCACCGCCTTCTCCGAGCATATTGACAGCGATACCGGCAAGGATAATATCCGTCTTAAATTCAAGATAAAAGAACCCCATCATCAGAGCAAGCAGCGTGCCGACAATCACAGCACCTAAAACTCCTAACAACCAGCTCTGAGTCCAATAAGCGAACAGGAACCCAAATAGTGCCGAGAGCATCATCGTTCCTTCAAGACCGATGTTTGACATTGCCGCTTTTTCAGCGACCACAGCCGCAAGCGCAGCAAAGAGTATCGGAGCCGTAATGCGCAAAATTACAAAGAGAAATTCTACCTGAAAAACCCATTCTGCCAGTTGTTTAAGCATTCTCAGCACCTCCGTTTTCGATATCGGCGTTGCCTTGCATTAGAAGTTCTTCTCTTGCTGTCTTGACGACGATCTTCTGACGATAACCGGACAAGAATTGCTCTGCCGCGAAGAACAGGAAAATGGCCGCCTGAATAATGTCTATCATCTCACTTGCCACATGAGTCTTTGTTGACATGAGCATACACCCTTTATTGAGATACGCTAGGAAAAAGGCTGCCAACGGCACTGCGGCCGGATTGTTTTTCGCCAAAATCGCGATCGTAATACCGGTCCAACCGTATCCGGGAAGATTTAACCAGAGAAACTGATTATAACGACCTAGTATTTCAAAGCTGCCGCCCATCCCGGAGAGCATCCCTCCGATCATCTGTGAAACGATGATCATTCCGGCGACATTCATGCCCGAATAGAGGGCAAAAGACTGATTGATACCAATCATACGAATACTGTAGCCCCAACGCGTTCGGTACATGAAGAACCAAACAATCACAGAAAAGATTAATGCAGCGATGAAGCCCCACGATAATTTACTCGTTCCGGAAACAATCTGAGTAACTCGTGCCGTGTCTTGGAAACTATGGGTCATCGTGGCGCCGCGCGAACGGTCAGCAAAATAAAAGTTCAAAAAATGCATTGATACATAAAGCATGACATAGTTCAACATCAGACTCGTCACCATTTCACTGGCACCAAGTTTCACTTTAGCCAACGCCGGAATCAACATAATGACAGAGCAGACAATGCCGGCAATTAACGTTGCCACAAGCGGATGTATGAACGGTGGCAGATTCCAGTAAACGCCAATTAGACCGCCTACAAAAGCGCCTACGTAGACGCATCCCTCTCCTGCCAAGTTGAATTGGTTGGCAGAGAACATGACGCAAACAGCAAGACCCGTAAATATTGTTGGCGTCATCCCTGCAAGTACTTCCAACATATTGCGCGTATTAAAAGCGATCGCGCCGTCCTTAACAATTACAAGCGGACCGATCAATAGATATCGCAACGATTCCCAAGGTGATTCCGAAGTTAAGAAAATAAAAATCGCAGCTACGAGCAGTGCAAAGAAAATGGCAACCGCACCGCGCAAAATATTAAATTGGGTCATTCTACGGTCAAGCATGGCAAGCCCTCTTCACTTCCTCATCGCTTTGCTTTTTAAGGCCAAGCATGTATTCGCCCATCATTACATCATCCCACTGCCCGTCATCAAAATAACCGACGATATTGCCGCCATATAGGACAATTAAGCTGTCGGAAAGTTCCATGACTTCATTGAGATCGGCAGAAACGAGCAAAACGGCTGCACCCTCTCTTGATAGATCAATCAATTTGTTTCTTATCAGTTCGGTGGCGCCAACATCAATACCGCGCGTCGGTTGATCGGCGATGATCAAAAGCGGATCCGCAGAAAATTCACGTGCTACAACTACTTTTTGAATGTTGCCGCCCGAAAGCATATTCACGTGTTGGCGACCTGATTTACATAGAATTGCATAGTCCTCAATCAAATGTTGACTCGTTTCTCGAATCGCTCTCATATTGAGCAGCGGTCCTTTGTTAAACGCGGGAGAGGCAATCCGGTCAGATACGATATTCTCGTTAATACTTGCAGTTCCTGCGATGCCAAAAGTCATTCGATCTTCAGGTACATAGGAGACGCCCATATTACGCAATTCACGTTGCGATTTATCGGCAATATTCACGCCATTGACTTGGACAGAACCTTTTTCAGGAGAGATAAGCCCGAAAAGAATATCGACTAATTCGCGCTGTCCATTTCCCTCTACACCGGCAATACCTACAATTTCACCTTTTCTCACGTCGAACGATATACCGTTCAGCATGCGTTTATTCCACTCATTGACAAAATGGAGATTTTCGACGCGTAAAACAACTTCTTCAGGCTCCGCAGGTGTCTTCTCTATCTCCAGAACAACATCACGACCTACCATCAAACGCGATATTTCCTGCTCAGAAACAGCATCGGTGTCATAAGTACCGGCGGCTTTACCGCGGCGCATGATCGTGACACGGTCTGTCAATTCCTTAATTTCATTGAGTTTGTGAGATATAAAAATAATGGTGAAACCCTGATTTTTTAATTCATGCAGCTGTCTAAACAGTTCTACTGTCTCCTGGGTCGTCAGCACGGCAGTCGGTTCATCCAGAATCAAAACCTTTGCGCCGCGGACTAGGGCTTTGAGAATCTCGACTTTTTGCTTCATTCCGACTGATATGTCCGCTACACGAGCGTTAGGTTCCACATCAAAATGAAAACGTTCGGCATATTCCTCAGTCAAACGAACCGCTTCTTTAAAATCAATAAACATGCCGGATTTCTTCGGTGCCATTCCTAGCACCACATTCTCAGCGACGGTAAGGCTCGGTACCAGCATAAAATGCTGATGAACCATTCCTATTCCTTTTGCGATAGCCGCCATTGGCGACGCGAACGTCACCTCCTCACCGTCAATCAAAATGGTGCCGCTAGTAGGCTTCTCAAATCCGAAAAGAATCTTCATTAATGTCGATTTACCAGCGCCATTCTCCCCGACCAGCGCGTGAATTTCACCTTTATTTACGGAGAAATTAACGTCTTGGTTGGCGGGAATACCATTGGGATAAATCTTCGAGATGCCCAACATCTGTACAACAGGCGTATCTGACATTTTCGGTCTCCTCTTGGTCATTATCCGTCCTTCCGGAAACATTTCAGCTACCTAGGAAGGACTCCACGTATCGATGATATTCACACATCAGATGATTAATCAACTTGAAGATCATATACATATAACAGAGGGGATCCTTTGAGGGATCCCCTCCCGTTGCATATCTCCTAAAAGGAATCTTTGCCTTTGAATATCAACTTACGGCTTCATTTGCTCGCGGAGCGCGATTGCGCCATCGTTGTCGGTAATCGCGGAAGGGACTTCAACGTCGCCGTTGCGTACCGCTTCTGCAGCGGCCATCACCTTGTCCTGAACTTCCTGCGGTGTGTACTTCTTAAAGTTTTTATCACTTACGAAGCCTACACCGCCCTCAACTAGACCGAGGTTCACTTCCTCGCCCCAGTAGGTGCGTCCTGCATCCCATTCGTCGATAAGCCAGATCAGAGAGTCGCCGACATTCTTGAGACCTGAAGTCAGTGTGATGGCGGCTTGGTTTTCAGGAAGCGTCAGCTCCTGATCAGAGTCAACGCCGAAGAACCAGGCTTTGCCTGACTCAAGCGCAGCCTCAGCACCGCCGTTGCCGGAAAGACCCGCGACGCCCCAGATGATGTCACACTTGTTGTCGTTAATCATACTGAGCGCCATTTCCTTAGCCGCAGCTGTGTCAGCATAGCTGTTGACATAGCGCACATCAACACGAACATCTGGATCAGTATCTTTGACACCGGTCAGAAAGCCGTAAAGGAAGTCATTGATGACGGGGCTGTCCATGCCTCCAATGAATCCAACCGTCTTCTCAGGGTTGATGATATCTACGCCTTCCGCAGTCGTCAGAGCCGCCGCATAAACGCCTAGGATATAACCCATGTCATTCTGACGGTAACTGATGTTCACAACGTTGGCATTATCACCCACGTAGGTGGTGTCATCATAAATCGCATATTTTTGATCAGGATAGGCGGTTGCGGTATCTTTGAGATAGTCGGGCATCTGATACGTGCCGCAAACGACGAGATCGTATTCGCCGCTTTCGGAAACTTCATTTAAAGTCTCTTGCCATCTCGGATGATCTGATTCGGCTGCACCCATCTCCTCATATTTGAGTTCAATACGACCATCAGCAGCAAGCTTCTCAAGTCCCGCCTGAGCGGAGTCAAAGAAAGATTTATCGCCGAGGTTACCGTTGATCAGGTGAATGACTTTGTACACCTTCTTACCCGGGTCTTCCGATCCTGCCGGATCTTCGGAACCTGCAGGATCCGGAGCTTCAGTCTTCTTACTCTCAGGCACTTCCGGATCCGGAGTTGACGGAGTACAGGCGACAACCGATATCACCATCAACAACGCAATCAGTAATGCAAATACTTTTTTCATATTTTCTTCTCCTTATTCTTTTGATGTGTCACAATTTGCTCATATCACCGAATCCTTTGACTTTGATAAACGTCAAGGAAAGACTAGACTTATGAGCAAAATGACCAATCGCAGAGTTATTATACACAATATTCATGACATAATCAACGAAAACAGAGGCCTTGGGATCATGGGTGATCTTGGGATTATGCGTCAAATTAACATACCGACTTTTGATAAATGGGAAATTAAACTGACCAGCAGAAAGAGCGATTACTCCGGTTTACTCAGGCGTCCTACGAACATCTATCGCTGAAAAATCAAGGGAAAAGTCGACGCGCGACCTCGATTTTAGAAGCCATCTGCTGCGCCTCAGGGGCAATTAGATCTATTAAACGAAGTGTCGTCCTGTTTGGAAGCGTCATCAAAAGCTGGCTATCTTGTACACATACGGCAAGTGCGTAATCATCGTGACCATCGATACGATAAAAAAGAAGGTCGCCTTCACGAAGTACTGACAGATCAGACATCCCGTCTATCTCCGGAATCGTCAACGGCTCTCCTGCATTTATTAGCCCTGAAGTCGATCGAGAAAGGTTCATGCCAATTAGGCGAGACGCTACAAAAACAGCGCCTTCGGGAGATATGCCCTGTAATGTAGCGCCCGAGGGAACGTACGGAGCTCGAAAAAATCGACGGACAGTTGAGGCAAAGACGGTCTGAGGGTCATCTTCAGTCGCCAATGGTTCCGATACAGGTCCTGTGAGCACACCGCTTCCTCCAATCCATCCTACGCCGCCGCCGGGCATTATTACGCGAAATAGATCACCGCGCCGATAATCGGCGAAAAATACACTGCCCATTGGCGCTTCCGTAAGAAGCGTCCCCTGATACGCATGGCTCATAATGCGTTTATAGGTGTCCACGACAAGCACACGAGCAATGGCACCTGCAGGATTCACGGAACGCGAACCGGCAGCCAACTGGTCGCGTCTAATGTAGCCTTCAACGCCGTCTTCGAGACGAATTCTGAACCACAGCGCACCCTGTGTTTCCAGAATGACACACGGTTCATTAAACAAGGCATCAGCCACGCGAGGCGCCTTCAGATCGGGCGAAGCGAGTAGAGGAGCAAATGACGTCGCGATCACCGCGTCAGCGGCATGATCCGACAACTCACCTGATGAGGAAGGTAGCGTCTCAACGGGAGGCGGACTCTCGGGAACACGACCGACAAAACCGGGCACTACAATAAAAAGTCCTGCCATCATCAGAAAAAAGACGATAAGTGCTAACACCCACGGCGGCCATTTCGATTTTTTGGCGCCAAGGTATACAGGGCGACGCGCTCTTTTGCTGTCGTCGTCACTTAGCGCGCCGGGCTCAAAAGAAGGGCCACGCGTGATAGAAATCTTATTGAGATCTTCGCCACGCTGATTTTCTGCGGTTGAAGGCTCGCGAGTGAGACAGACCTTTTCATCATTTTGTTGTTTTTCATTGCCTCCGGTCATATTTCATCCACTCTTATGCTATCAGCAACGTCTAATGTGTCTTCTGACACGACTGACATGTGATCTTGTTTTGACATCGGATCACATGCGAGCATTCCGAGATGAGAAGTTGCGGCGTCTTCACTGTCCCTTTCACAGTTTTGAGAAACGGTCTCTATCACACAGAAAGCGCAAGCCATCTCTTTTTCGTGTGAAATGCTCACATGGCACGCGATACCGCCTATGGATTCAAAATGTTTTCGTGCGCCACCATGCAGCGCGACGATCGGTTCACCACTCTGACCTCGCAAAATCTCGATGTCGTGAAAAACAACACCGGAGCGCCAAAGACCGGTTCCTAGTGCTTTGGCCACGGCTTCCTTAGCAGCAAAACGGCCTGCGAGGCGACAGGCATCGCCGAAGCACAATAACTTCTCCTCCGGCGTGAAAATTCGGTCAAGAAACCGGTCACCGTAGCGTGCTACGGCTCGAATGATCCTGCTGACCGAAACAAGATCGACGCCGACTCTCATGGCGTATCCTCAGGCGATGCCTCTAAATCACTTGCAGAATCGAACGACTCAGCTTCTTCAATCAGACGCTTTTTGCGCAAACGTATATCACCTGAAGGGAAATTACAGGTAAGATAATCGCCGGAAATGCGACTTGCTATACGCTGATCATATTTTTTTGAAAGATCACGAACCGTTAAATTAGAGGCTATGATTGTCGCCAAGCGCTTGTTTTGGCGCGTATCCAAGACGGTGAGCAATTGCGCGAATGATTCCTGCGTCAGCGGCTCCGTACCTAGATCGTCAATCAGTAGCAA
>JAAZJV010000194.1 GCA_012800135.1 Clostridiaceae bacterium
TCACGGTTGAAAAACTGAAACGCTTTTTATACAGTGCTTTTATGGAGGGTTGTCCGAGCTGGCCGAAGGAGCGCGACTGGAAATCGCGTATGCCCTGAAAGGGGCATCGTGGGTTCAAATCCCATGCCCTCCGCCAAAATTAAGTCCCAAAACGCCGTCATACCAGGCGTTTTGGGGCTTTTTGTTGTTCCGATAACTTGAAATAGAATATTCAAATGCTGCCTTTCTGACAGGAATCTCTTTAGCGGATTTAATCATGACTAAGTATTATCATTTTGAAAGGTGTTTTACAGTCGGAAGAAATGAAATTTGGCTAAAATGAAAAAGAGGCGACGGAATATCCCGTCGTCTCTTTAGTGGTATTTAAACCATATGTCTATCTTAAAGTGCCTGCGGCTTGTTCAACAACCTGAACATATTTGCCTGCACGAATCTGGGCAGTTACTTTGTTCATATCCAAATAGATGGCTCGATCCGTCTCCATGAAGGTTACTTCGCTACGTAACAGTTCGTAAGCGGCTCGGGTACCTTTGCCTAGTTTGCTACTGTCCTTGAAGTCAATAGCTTGAGCTGCGCAAATAAGTTCGACTGCCAGCACGCTTTGAACATGGCTGATGATGGTGGCAGCCTTCCTGGCAGAGATGGTTCCCATCGAGACATGGTCTTCTTGGTTGGCAGAGGTTGGGATTGAATCTACGCAGGCGGGGTGGGCCAGTACTTTGTTTTCCGAGACTAAGGCCGCAGCACTGTACTGTGCAACCATGAATCCGTCGTTTAGACCCTCTACGGGAGTAAGGAAAGCGGGAAGACCACTGAGCGCCGGATTGACCAGGCGTTCGATTCTCCGTTCCGATACATTGGCATACTCAGCCATTGCGATTCCCAGAGTATCCATAGCAACAGCAACGGGTTGACCGTGGAAATTGCCGCCGGAGAAAATATCTCCGTTATCCGGGAAAATCAGAGGATTGTCGGTGACGGAGTTTAATTCGGTTTCGATGACTTTGCGCACATAGTCGTAAGCCAGGCGGCTGGCACCGTGGATTTGCGGAACACAGCGCAGCGTGTAAGCGTCTTGCACCCGGAGTTCGCCCTGCGGCACTGTAAGACCGCTTCCGTCCAGAATTTGACGCAAATTGGACGCCACATCAATCTGGCCCTTGTGCGGACGGATGGCGTGGATACGTGGATCGAAAGCGCTTATAATCCCTTCCAGCGCATCCACGGTAAGGGATGCGGCGATGTCGGCCGTTTTTATAAGGATGCTGGCGTCGTAGACCGCCAGACTGCCTACACCCGTCATAGCGCAGGTACCGTTAATAAGAGCCAGCCCTTCCTTGGCTTTCAGGCTGATGACAGGAATGCCTGCGGCTTTCATTGCCTCTTGTCCTGACATGAGCTTGCCCTGATAGATTGCTTCACCTTCGCCGATCATCGGCATGACCATATGTGCCAAGGGACAGAGATCGCCACTGGAACCCACGGAGCCTTTTTCGGGGATTACGGGATGTACGCCCTTGTTTAACATTTCCACAAGAGTCTCTACGGTAGATAAACGAATGCCTGAAAAGCCCTTAGCCAATGCATTTATACGCAACAGCATGATGGCGCGGGTCACATCTTCTTTGAAGGGATCACCGACACCGCAGGCGTCCGAGACGATCAGGTTGTACTGGAGCAGATCCAGGTCTTCTTCAGGAATCGCTACATTGACAAATTTGCCGAAGCCGGTACTCAGACCGTAAACCACTTTTCCTGCAGAAACATTCTCTTCCACGATGTCCCGAGAGATCTGGACGGCTTTCTTTGCCTCTTCCGTAAGGGCTACCTTAGCACCATGACGGCAGACATCTACGACTTGTTCGATGGTGAGGCTGTTTCCGTCCAAGTAAACTAACTTTTCCATGCTTGTCTTCCCTCCTTCAATAGTTCACGCAATTATTCATTTTATTTTACTCGATTTGATTGATTTTCTCTGCATGATTTAGTGTTTCTATGTGTAGCGGACTCGTTTTGTTCCGCTGTCCCTTGCAATATTCGTATGATGTTCATAAATTGCCGGTATAAGTCTAGAAGAAAGGGGCTGTCTCAAAGCAGGACAGCCCCTTCTTTTTTACTTGGCCGCCTCTGGTTGTTATGGTGAGGACGACCCTACATATATAGCTGTTCCGGAGTAAACCCGTGTGTACGCAGGTAGAACTTCAGTACATCCATTAGAGCATAAACGGGAACGGGTCCGACCAAGTCGCAGTCAACCACACCAACACCATACTGCGCCGCTTCGCTTTTGATGGTCTCGAAGACGCGGTGGATAGGAGTTCTTTCGTAGTTGGTGAGATTCATGGATACTTGAACTATGCCGTCGCGGTCTTCCAGTGAAAGCGCGATTGCGCGAACATGCTGATATCCGCCGGTAGCCGCCCGAACCGCCTTTACGATTTTCTTGCCTATCTCCAGATCCTTTGTTTGAAGGTTTACATTGAACGCAATCAGAGGAAAGCGAACACCTGTGACGGTCGCTCCGCTCTTGGCATTGAAATCGGACGGCCCTTCGTCGGGGATCCATTCCGGATCCTTGAGTTTTTCTTCCAGCCCCTCATATTGACCTTTGCGAATTTTGGGCAGGCTCTTGCGTCCTTCGCAAGTGGCAGCGTCTTCGTAATAGTAAATTGGAACGCCGAGATCTCCCATGAACTTGCCGAACTCCCGGCAAATTTCTATAGCCTCTTCGACGGTTACTTCTTTTACAGGTATAAAAGGAACCACATCTACGGCGCCGATGCGGGGATGCGCGCCGACGTGTTTTGTCATGTCTATGAGCTCCACAGCCTTGGCGGATAGACGCTTGGCGGCCTCCAGTACTGCCTTCGGTTCTCCTTTAAAAGTAACCACAGTGCGGTTATGATCCGCATCGGTTGAAATCTCCATCAGGTCGATAGGATCTCCGTCCAGCATGGCTTCCTTTACCTGTTCGATCAATTCCTTGTCTTTACCTTCGCTGAAATTGACTTCAGCCATTAAACACTTCATATTATATTTCTCCTTTTAGCACTTTTCAGCATTTCAGTAGCAAATTACCTGAAGTAGCAGATCCAGCATATCCTCTTTCAGCTCGGTCTTGACGGTCTCGTCTTTGATAAGCCCCAGATTTGCCTGAACATTCAGAATACAGTCTTTTACTCCGCCCTCGGAAAGATACAGAGCGCTGGCCAAGTCGGATGCACAGGCCGGATTGGAATTTCCTTTGAGCAGGACACCTAAATCGTGGACCCTTGCATTCATACGGGCGTTGTCTCTGGGAACCTCTGCCGCTCTGATGGCCGCTGCCTGGATTGCAGCACTTCGGGCTGTTTTTTCTTCTTCTGTTTTTTTGGGTAACTTAAACGCGTCCACAATCATGGAATAAGCTTCCGAATCCAGAACACAGCCTTCCTTTAATTTTTCGGCCAATTGATCGCACTCGTCAGCAATCTCATCGTATTGCTCCACGGTAAGATTGACCGGCTTCTTTTTCGATAGTTTTGCTACCATCGAAACCATTCCTGCGGCCATAGCTCCGGATAGTGCGGAAGCGGAACCGCCGCCTGCGGTAGTATCATCGGAATCGATGATCTTCCTTACAATTTCGCTGACTTTTTGATCCATATCAAATCCTTGCCTCCCTTTCCGGAAAGAAGTTGTCCGTCCTGCATAATAACAAATACTTCTCCGGACAACCTTGTCAATACAAAACGCCTCCCTGCAGAGCCCTTTGTTCTCTCTGTGCGGGAGTGCTTTATGTATGTGCCGATATGTACTTGTGAACATGTAAAGTCAGGTTGAGGGTATCAAAGTTTTCGAACAAATTCAAGCTGTTCGCACGAAGCAAGGTATGCAGATAGCATAGCGAAAATCCTCTTGAATTATTATTATGCAATATAATGAATATGTACTTGTGAACCGGTATGGAATGCCAGTGGAATCATTCTAATCCGTTACTAATTTTTTGCACATCTGCAATTTTTGGAGGGAGGAACAGATCTATGTCAATGAACGGTGGAAACATGTTTGAGCCCAAGCCAGGCAAGCCGGAGGTATTATACTCCGTAAAGGCTCAGCGAGGCGGCTTCGACAAGCCGGAGAGTCTTCGTTGCAAGGGGTGGAAGCAGGAAACGATCCTGCGCATGTTAGAGAACAATATGGAAAATGCCGAGATTCCCGAGATGCTCATCATTTACGGCGGCAACGGAAAATGTGCCCGTAACTGGGAATCTTACTACGCCATTATAGAAACTCTTAAAATCTTAGAAGACGACGAGACTCTGGTCGTTCAGTCCGGTATGCCTGTCGCTGTTTTCAAGACTCACAAACTTGCCCCTGCCGTGGTCATGGCCACTACCAACATCATGAAGGCCACATGGGAGCGTTTCTATGATCTGCAGGACAAGAACCTGACAATCTTTGCCCAATATACGGCTGCTCCTTGGGAGTACATCGGTACGCAGGGAGTTATCGAAGGTACTTTCGAAACATTGTCCGCTATCACCCTCAAAAAGGGCTGGGAAAACGACATGCATGGTAAGATTTTCTTCACTGCAGGTGCAGGCGGCATGGGCGGAAACCAGTCTTGGGCAGGCAAGATGCACGGTGCCGTAGTTATTCTGGTCGACGCTGACGAGCGGGTTATCGATCGTCGTATCGAGAAGAACTACATGGATATGAAGGTTGACACATTAGACGAGGCTTGGGCCATTGCTCAGGAGCATATCAAAAATGACGATCCCATCGCCATCGCCGTCATCGGCAACGCTGCCGATGTTTTCGAGGAGGCTCTGGAGAAAGGTTATATTCCCGATGTAGTCACCGAGATGTGTCCTTGCCACGATCCCATTTCCTATATTCCTTCCGGCTATACCGGCGAAGAGGCCGATGTTTATCGCGGCGAGAATCGCGAGAAATATCTGGAAGATGCCCGTGCAACCATGATTCGTCAATTGCGTGCGATGATAGCGCTCAAGAAACGCGGTGCTGAGGTCTTCGAGTACGGTACCAGTATCCGCAAGGAGTGCATGGACGCCGGCATGCCCGAGGCCGAAGCTAAGCAGATCGAAGGTTTCGTAGCTGCTTACATTCGTCCCCTCTTCTGCGAAGGCCGCGGACCTTTCCGTTGGACATGCATTTCTGGCGATCCTGCCGATCTTGCCCGATTGGACGATCTGGCACTCGAGATCTGTAAGGGTGATCCTCTTGTAGAACGTTGGATTAATTTGGCTCGCGTACACCTGCCCATCGAGGCTTTACCTGCCCGTATCTGCTACATGGGCTTCGGACAGCGCAAACGTTTTGCTTTGGCAGTCAACGAGCTCATCAAGAAAGGCGAGGTCAAAGGTCCCGTGGCGTTCTCTCGCGACAATCTGGACTCCGGTTCCATCGTGAATCCCACGTTTGAATCCGAGAATATGCCTGACGGCGGCGACTACATTTCCGACTGGCCTATGCTCAACGCTCTGTTGAACTGTGCCGGAATGTGCGACTTAATCGCTATCCAAGCCAACTACTCTATGGGCGAAGCCGTTCACACCGGCGTCACCATGATCGCCGACGGTACCGACGAAGCGGCGCTTCGTTTGTCCGTTTGCATGGTCACCGACTCCGGTATAGGGGTTGTCCGTCACGCTCAGTCCGGTTATCAAACCGCAAAGGATGTGTGTAACGGCAAGGGCAAGATTGCCGGCGGCGACAGCATCAAAGTACCGCTTTGGTGGGAGACCGCCGACAAGGTTACTTTCGGTCCTGAAGGGCGCTACATCCGTTAATTTGTCAGTCTATTCAGTACTCTTTTCCACTTTAAAAGTGGAAAAGAGTACACTTCTTGGAAGCAAATTATTCAGAGGTCGGCTATATGGCAGAAGTTAAGAAGAATAAGTTGCTGATAGAAAATGCCGCACAGCTTTTAACCATGCGAGGTGAAAACAATCACGATATAGGCATGGTGGAGTCCGGATGCGTGTATATAGAAGGAGAGAATATCAAGGCGGTCGGAACTAAGGAGGAGGTTGAAAAGGCGGCAGGTTCTCTGGAAGGAGTTGCACGCCTGGATGCTTCCGGAAAAGTAGTTATGCCCGGTTTTGTCGACAGTCACACTCATGTTGTGTTCGGCGGGTCTAGAGTTGTAGAGTATTCGATCAAGCTGACCGATGACCGACCGGAAACACTTAAGAAACTTGGAATACCCACAGGGATCAATGCTTCTGTAGGGATGACACGGGGTCTTCCGGTAGAACTGCTTGCCGAACAGACGGAACGCAGAATGCGAAATATGCTGATTACCGGTACGACAACTATAGAAAGCAAAAGCGGCTACGGTCTTACACTCCCTTCGGAGATGAAAATGCTGGAGGTCAACCGGCTTTTAAGTGCCTGTCTTCCTATGGAAATTGTCCCGACTTTTTTGGGCGCGCACGGCTGGCCGGAAGATAAAACGAAAGACTGGTATGTCGATTATCTGTGCGAGGAGATGATTCCACAGGTAGCGGCTTTCAAGATGGCCTCATTCAATGATGTGTGGATAGAGGAAGGAATATTTACCGTTAAAGATGCCGAACGCATATTTACTCGCGGAAAAGAATACGGACTGATACCTTGTATGCATTTGGACGCTTACTCGGATATCGGCGGTGCCGCGTTGGCTGTTGAGATGAAGGTGGCAAATGCGGGGCATATGAACTATACACAGCCTGCCATGTTCCCTCGTCTCCGCGATGCGGGGGTAGTGGGAATAATCTTGCCCGGCACGGACTTTGCCGTTCAGCATAATCGCCCTGTTAATCCGAGACCCATGCTGGAGGCAGGAATGACTTTGGCTCTCGCTACAAACTGCAACCCAGGCAACTGGATGGAATCTATGCTGCCGGTGCTGGTGTTGGCTTGCCGGGTGCACGGCTTTACTCCGGCAGAGGCAATGCGTGCTGCTACTTACGGATCTGCACGTGCCCTCACGCTCACTGACCGCGGTGTTTTAGATGTAGACAAGGTTGCCGACATCATTGTTTTCGACATAGATACATTTGAAGACATTATATATAAATATGGCCGAAACCATGTACAAACCGTCATCAAAAAAGGCAAGGTTGTGGTGGAAAACAGACGCATATTAAATGACGACTAAACAGGGGTTGTCACAGATTTATCTTGTGGTAAAGTGAATATAAATTCTGTGTAGCTGAGATATAATAAACAAAATTGAATACAGTCGGTGAGGATAAATCAAATTAGTTATACAAAAACCTGACAATTTGCCGACTGTTTATAACCAAACGTTAAAGAAGAATAAAGAGAGGAGAGTTGTTATGGGAATGAATTCTGCAGAACTGCGAATGATGGAAGTTATCGACAATAACTCCAAGAGAATCCACAATGTGGCAAAGAAAATATGGGAATTTGCCGAAATCGGATGGAAGGAGTTCAAGTCCTCCGCCTTGTTGATGGACGAATTCGAAAAAGAGGGGTTTGAGGTTCAGCGGGGATTATTGGGCAAACATCCCAAGTTCGGAAACGAAATAGATATGCCCACCGCGTTTAAGGCCGTATACAAAGGCAAAGAAGACGGTCCTGTCGTTGGACTGTTGTTGGAATACGACGCATTACCCAACGGTCATGCCTGCGGTCATAATCTAATCGCGTCTGCCGGTTTTGCGGCAGCCTTAGGACTGAAGGAAGCCTTCAAGGATATCGGTACCGTTATCGCATACGGCACTCCGGCCGAAGAGCAGGACGGTTCCAAGCAATATATTTTGGCAGGCGGTCATTTGAAAGAAGTCGATCTCGTCTTAATCAACCACTACGGCAGGGACTGGTGTTCCGAGGTTACGGGTAAGGCAATGGTCACTCCCACCTATGACAATTGGATCACCTTTTACGGACAGGCGGCTCACGCCTCCGCTGCTCCCGAGGAAGGCCGTTCCGCTTTGGATGCCGTAATGCTTGCCGCTCTGGGGTTCGAGTTCATGAGAGAGCACATGGTGGAAACAAACCGTATACATTACATTATTTCCAAGGGCGGAACCGCTTCCAACACCGTGCCTGAAGAAGCAACGCTCAACCTCTGTCTGCGCTCCAACGATTCCGGCGAACTCAACGACATGATGAGGCGTGCCGACAATATCATTCGCGGTGCCGAGCTGATGACGGATACAAAGGCTGTCTACAAATGGGATGCCCCTTGGTACTGCGCTACTCCTGTCCCGTCACTGTATCACGACGCCGCAGATTACGCTGTAGATCTGGGCCTCGACAGGAGTCGATTCTCTTTCGGCAATATGCCTAGGGCTTCTTCAGACTTAGGTTTTATCGCATATGAGATTCCCACGGTGGAAATTACCTGGCCAATCGTAAAAGACGGTGAGACCCCTCCGACCGGTCATTCCGACGAGCTTGCCGCAATTACATGCCAGGAATTCCCGATTGAGCAGAGCATTTTAGCCGGAAAGCTCATGGCTCTTACCGCCCTGCGTGTCGCAGGCAATCCGGAGAAGCTGAGTGCTCTGAAAGAGGAGTTTGCTCGGAATTTCAGCGAGTAAACTAAATTGTTGTTTGTTTCGGACTTCCGTTCGAAGCAGACCGTGAAAGAGGTGATCGAGCTGCGGTTTTGCGACCGCGGCTCGGTAAAAAAAAAGGAGAACAATTCAATGTCAGATCAGAAAACTCAATCAAAAGAGACACTTACCTCAACCAAAGATCTTAAGCGAGTTTTAGGCTTTTGGGATCTGATGGCCGTTTCAGTCGGTTCTATTATCGGTTCCGGCATCATGTCGTTAACCGGTTACGGAATCGGTCGTACCGGTCGTTCCATCTTCATCGCATTTTTCATTGGCGCTTTCATCGTCGTGCTGGCCCGCTCTCCTCAGATTTTCCTGAACTCAGTGGCCCGCTTCAGAGGCGGTGACTACACCATGGTCGGGACCTTTTTAGGTCCGCGGTGGAGTGGCACTTATTCCATGATTGCTCTTTTGACCAGTGTTACTTTGGGCATGTATGCTTTGTCCTTCGCCGACTATGTAATGCCCTTTGTGCCTTGGATCGGGAGAAGAGTGATCGCTTTCTTAATCTTAACCGTACTATTCATCACCAACTTTTTCGGTGTGAACGTCTTCTCCAAGGTTCAGAACATCGCTGTAATCGTGTTGGTTATTTCACTGACGATATTTACAGTTGTCGGCCTAACGAAGGTGGAACCCGGTTACTTCAAAGCTGAAACATTTATGCCTTTCGGTCTTAAGGGTTTGTGGAGCGCTTCCGTTCTCATGAGTTACACCTGCGACGGTTGTCAGTATGTAACGCAGTTAGGCGCGGAGGCCAAGAGACCTACCCGCGACATCCCCGTCGTCATGCTGGTATCCACCTTGGGAGTAGCTCTCCTTTACGGCTTAATGGGTATAGTTGCCGCCGGTGTACTGCCTTTGGATCAAGTAGTCGATAAGCCCTTAGGAGTAGTTGCGGAAGCAATCCTGTCCAAGCCGCTGTACTTAGTGTTTGTTATCGGCGGTGCGTGGATGGCCCTACTCACCACTCTGAACAGTTCCATCGCTACTTGTACAAGGCCTCTCATGCAGGCTTGCAATGACGGCTGGTATCCCAACTCTCTGGCACGTCTGCATCCCAAGTTCCGTACTCCTATCATCCTGATGCTTTTCTACTATGTAATAGGACTGGTGCCGATCGTGTTCGACCTGAATTTGGGGGTCGTCGGAGATATGACAATTGCCGTAGGCTCTATCACCAAGTTCATGGTTGTTCTCAGTCTGGTCAGAATGCCCAAGGTTCTGCCCGAGGCTTGGAAGAAGTCCAGATTCCACATCAGCACACCTGCTCTTATGCTTCTGGCCTTAGTGGACGGGCTTGTCATCGTGATCTCAGGCGTTACTTCGGCCATAAATATGCCGATTCCTCTGCTTGTAGGAAACTTGGCAGTGGTCGTTTTCGCCTTCGGCTTCGGCGCTATTCGCTATAGAACCGGGAAGGTCAAGTTGGACGATAGCTACGAGATCGTTGTTGACGAATAGTTGTTGACGGGACTAAATATTCTTCTTTCAAATATCTGTTGTTGTGCAAGGAGGGTGCGCACTCTTCGGATAAGCAAAGTAAAGACTACTCTTTTGGTATAAAACGCCGTGGGACGTTTTGCCGAAGAAGATGGCAGAACTTGCCCTTGAACTCAGGACATAAGCCTGAGTTCGAGGGCATTTTAATTTATTGAAAGTGTTTTTGAACAGCAAGAAGACCTTGAAACTTCGGAAGGAACCAAAAATAATTCGCTTTGTTTTCGTTTGAGCCTATCTAATCAGAGAAAAGAGGACTGCTCAATGTTATTCCTCTGAGCAAAGATCTCTCTGAAGACATCAGATGGAACTAAATCTTCTGATAATTTAGCCTATATGGATTTTTCCTTCGCTCAGGAGGAGCACACGGTCGGCGAGATCAAATGCTTCCTGACGGTTATGGGTTACGTAGATGACGGGTTTTTTGCTGTCACGGAGGCGACTGCTGAGGTCACGGATTAAGTAGGCGCGCAGGTCTTGATCCAGTGCGCTCATCGGCTCATCGAGCATAAGCAGGCGCGGGTTTGTGACGAGCGCGCGTGCCAGCGCGACGCGTTGTTGTTCGCCTCCTGAGAGTTCGGTTACCGAACGATCAGCAAAATCCTGCATGTGAATGTTTTCCAGCGCATGTTTGACCTGACGTTTTATGTCTGCTTTGTCGTGTTTTGCTATGCGTAGACCGAAAGCAATGTTTTCTGCGACCGTTAGGTGAGGAAAGAGCGCATAATCCTGAAACATGAGACCGAACCCGCGTTTATGAGCAGGAATACCGGTCACGTCGTCGTTTCCCCAATATACTTGTCCCGATTCAGCTTTCTCTAATCCGGCAATGATGCGTAAAAGCGTACTTTTGCCGCTTCCCGAAGGCCCTAGAAGACAGACGATCTCACCTTCTTTTACGTCAAAAGAAACGCCGGTGAGCAGCGGTTTGCCTTCGTATGTTTTCCAAATATCAAGTATACGCAGCATCGATTATCGTCTCCTTAGAGCGATCTATTTTCCTGTCAGATATTTCCCTGAAGGAAGAGTTTCTGTTTTCCCAGGAAGTCTCATATGTTCAATGAAAAAGCTGCCGGCGACGCATGTAATCATGAGAAGAGTCGACATGGCGAGCGCTTGTCCGTAATTTAGTGCGCCGGGTTGTGACATGTAGCGGAATATCGCGATAGGAACCGTCGGCGTGGAAGCGTTGGCTAGGAAACCGGATGCACCGAATTCACCAAGTGAAATCGTAAAGCAAAAAGCCAAACTCACCATCAATGCGCGCGACAAAATAGGGAAATCAATCTCGCGTCGGACGCGCCAATGGTTAGCGCCCATGACGGCGGCGGCATCGCGCAAGTTTTGCGGAATGCTCTTTATGGCGGGTACCATCGTGCGCACGACGAACGGCAGTGCGATCAAAGCGTGCGCAATGGGCAGGATGACGGGATATCGACCGCTTGTCCAAGGCGCGTGATTAAAGGTCAAGAGAAAGCCTAGCCCGAGAATGACCGAACCGGCACCTAAAGGCAGCATAAAGAGCAATTCCATGATGCGCGAGAAGCGCTTTCCGGTAATGACGATTGCGTAGGACGTTAATAACCCAATCCCTGTCGCGATGATCATCGTGAGGAATGAATAGAGCAGTGAATGTTGAATAGAGGCAACCGGGCTTGCATAGAAGATCGAATCTTGGCGGTTTCGAAAGAGTTCAGCGTAGTAGCGGAAGGTGAAGCCGGTGTCTATCTTGCCGCGCTCACCTCGAGCTGCTTCCAACGTTACAAATGAACGTGCTGCAAGACTGAGTAGCGGCAAGATAAAGAGCAGTACAAGAAAGATACACATTGTGATCACGAATGCCTTCTCAGCGCCTCTTTCCGGGCGGCGTCGGAGCGAGCTCTCGTTCGCAGTTGCAGCGTTTCCGAAGCGAATACCAGTGTGTCCAACGCGATTTTGAACGATTGCGATCAGCCATGTCACCGTAAGTTGGACGATTGCAAGTACGCCTGCCATCGGAAGATTAAAGCGTTCGAAGACTTGTGAATAAATGGCCACTTCCAGCGTGGCATACCCCGGACCGCCGAGCATCAGAACGACACCGAAGCTTGTGAAATTGAAAAGAAATGCCAGCATCGCCGCGCCTGCAATCGAAGGCATCAGTAGCGGCAATGCAATCTTTCGCCAAGCCTGAAAGGGAGACGCTTGAAGCACATAAGCCGCCTCGATCATATTGGGGTTAAGACGCTCCAAGCTTTGGCCGACAATCCGGATCACAATGGATGTGTTGTAAAAAACGTGAGCAAGCAAAATGGCAGGGAGTTTATTGAGGATCGATAATGGCGGTTCGGTAAGATTGAAAAGTTGCATCAGCAGAAGGTTGATCCAGCCGCGTGGCCCGATGAGCGTATTGAATGCGGCCGCCACAACGACTGTCGGTAATATAAAAGGAATGAGGCTAAATGCGCGGAGCATCTTTCTTGCCGGAAAATCGTAGCGCGCGAATAAATACGCAGCGGGTAGTCCGATTAGGAGCGTCAATCCCGTGGAGAGGAACGCCTGCTGAAAGGAGAAAAGAAGGGGACGCGTGAGTTGATTCCAACTGAAAAAAGCCCATTCTTGGCTGAAGCGTGAAGAAAAAACGATCCTGAAAATAGCCAGTAGCGGTCTGAAAAAAAAGAGAAGCATGAACGCAATCGGGATCAACCATAACAGGAATATTTTAAGTTTTGAACGCCTTGAGTCGATCACTTAGTTAAGTATCCATTCTGCCCAGTCATTGACCCAGCGGTCGCGGTTTTCGGCGATTTCTGAAGGATTCATCGCGCTATACGAGTTTGAAGTCAGCGCTAATGGTATAAATTCGGGAGGCA
>JAAZJV010000195.1 GCA_012800135.1 Clostridiaceae bacterium
CATTTGACTTCAATGTGTTCAATTTTGTTTGGCACGGCATGCATTATCCCAATCAGTTGCCTCATCGCTTTTCTTTCGTTGTTGTTTTCTTCATCTTGACGTTGGCCTATGAAGCGATGCGTTCTGTGAGCGATTTTTCGCGGATGGAGATAGGACTGGTTGGACTCGCTCTTTCGCTCGCCGTACCGGTTGTCACTGCATTAGTGGAAGATATTAAGGCGCCTTCATGGGTTCCGTGGGCAACCATATTTTTCATATTGATGTATGTGCTCTCGTTCCTGTCGCTTCGAACGCGAAAAACACGCCGTCGCCTGATGACAAGTGTTCTTTTTTCGATTATGTTGTTTGAGATCATCTTGTCAGCCATATCGGGTATTTCTTGGCTTGACAATAATGAGTATTACGGTAGCCGTGAGGGTTATACTGTCGGCGAGGTGCCGTCGTCCATCAGACAAGCAGCAACTAAAATCGACGAATTAGAAAATGGTAATAGTCTTTTTTATCGGACGGAAGTTAAACCGCATAAGACCTCTAATGATCCGGCGCTCTACGGTTTACAGGGATTTTCGCTTTTTGCGTCGACGTCTCCTGAAAGCGCAGTTCCTTTCTTCAAAAATTTAGGCTATCAAAACAACGGCATTAACAGCTATCAGTACCGTGGCTCCACATTATTTTGTGATTCTCTTTTTTCTATCCGTTATGTGATTGAACGCGAAGACACAGAGCTTATTGACAATGAACGCCCAGTCGTCTTAGGAAATCAGTCGGTGACTGTCTATGAGAATCCTTACGCCTTTCCTCTAGCATTTGCTTGCAGCTCGAATATTACGTCTTATAGGAGTAGCTATGGCAATCCCTTTAAGACGCAAAACGAATTGTCGAAAGCGATTTCAGGAGAAAAGTATGTGATGTTCCGGCTTCTTGAGCCTACTATTGAATTGGGTGGAGGAGAACTTTCTGCTACTTCGCAGGATCAGACGCTCTTTCATTTCTCGAGGGCATCGGGCGGTATTTCTACGTATGAACTTCTTTGGATAACGAAAAGAAGCGGACCTCATTATCTGAACGTCGATTTTCGAGGACATGCGATCAATCGTGTTGAAGCTGATGTTGACGGCAGACGTGTGTCAGTCGACAAGGGAAAGAAGGGGATCACTGAACTCGGATCCGTTGAGAAGGGTGCGTCGATACGCCTGACGATTAAATTGGAATCAGATGCAAAAACAGAAGGTGAGTTCGTTGTGCATTGCGCTTCGTTGGATACTGAGCATCTCAAAGAGATATCTAGACGTGTGGAAGCCAACCGGTTTACGCTATCTTCCTTTTACGAGGATCGCTTTTTCGGCATAATTCGCGCGGAACAGGACGGACATATTCTGCTCTCGATACCTTATGATCCCGGTTGGAGTGCTAAGATCAATGGTGAACCGGTTGAGATAGAAGTCATTGACGGTGCGTTGATGACCTTGCCGGTGAAGCAAGGTGAACATACGCTTAGCATGAACTTTGTTCCGGTAGGATTCTTCATAGGTCTTTACATCAGCGTTGGCGCGTTAGCAATTTTAATCATTCTCCTTATCACGACACTTGTGTTGTATTACAGGAAAAAAGCTAAAAATGACGCGATAACAAACAGTAATCATCCGGAGGAAGAAGAGCGCTTGGAAGACGATTTTTTTCAAGAGCTAATCGCTCAAAAAGCGGAGATGACGGCAAAGATTGCAGTTTTAAGAGAAGATAAGGAAGAAGAACAGCACATTTAGCCGAACAAAGGTCGCAAGTATCGAAAATGTCGTAAATATAAGAGGCCGTCTCATTTTTTTAATTCAGCACCCTGTTTTGGGCAACACACCGTGTTAAGACAGCCTCTTTTGTTAAGAAGTGTTTGTTCGCTTGTTCACTTAAGCTTCAGCGGTCCAAAGTCCGTGCAAGTTGCAATGCGCGTACACACGGACATCGTCCGGAGAAATATTGAATGAGGCTTTAGGTTCATCATCAGGCGTCAGATGTACGAATTGCACATGGTCACCTTGAACTGTCGCAATCCACATGATGTAATGCTGAGGGATCATCGGGTGTTCCACGCTGCCGACCACGACGTCCAACATATTGCCATTACGCGTGGGAGCGGGGACGTGTTTTTCTTGTGACGCATCCTCAGAGCCGGCTTCGAGTTTCGTCATTGGCTGATTACAGCAGACTAATTTGCCTTTGCCGTCATTTACCAGATACACCAAATTTTTACAGATGTCACATTCATAGAAAGTAAGTTCGTTCATATTCTATTCTCCTTATATGATTCGAGAGCAATTTCCCTCGATTGAGTGACTTTATCGTAGCATAGCTCGCGTATTTTTGTTGTGTTCTATGTGACCTTCATGGTTTGAAATAATGTTGTGTTATCGAAAAAATCCTTGAGATCACCGACCAACAGATCAAACTATCTTGTCTTGCGAGGAGGTATAAGTGACGTTGTTAAGGCAGAAAGACGCAGTTCCATTATTTGCGCGACGTGCGACTCACTTGGCGGCTACTAGCCTGTGAAGCTCCGTGATTTCGTCGTCCGTCAGTTCGCGCCACGCGCCTTCGGAAAGGCCTTCAATGGAAAGATGCATGATCCTTACGCGGCGAAGATCGAGTACTTTGTAGTTGAGCGCACCGCACATGCGTCGGATTTGGCGATTGAGTCCTTGTGTCAGTACAATATGAAACGTTCGTGGCCCGGTTTTCCAAGCTTTGCACGGTCGTGTCACTGTGTTCAGGATCGACAAACCGTTTCTGATCTTCTTGATCATAGCGTCGGTGATGTCGCGGTCACACGTTACCTCGTATTCTTTCTCGTGCCCGTAACGAGCCCTGATAATGCGGTTTGTAACCAGGCCGTCGTTTGTCAGCAAAATAAGTCCGCGAGAATCACGGTCAAGTCGACCTACGGTGAAAATACGCGTCGGATAATCGATGAAATCCATTATGTTATCTGAGACATCTCGACGGCTGCTGCAGATGATCCCGGGCGGTTTGTTGAGAAGAATGTAGACTCGACGGCTTTCTGAAGGCGGTGCAAGTGTTTGTCCGCAGATAGTTACAAGATCACCCGGTTTGATTTTCGAGCCTAGCGTGGCAGGCACGCCGTTGATCATGACATCACCTGCCTCGACAAGGCGATCTGCTGCTCGACGGCTACAGTATCCGGTCGATGCGATGTAACGGTTAACTCTCATCGTGTGAATCGTAAACGTCTTTCATCTGATCAAGTGAACGCATGACGTTGTCGGCTAGCGGCATGCTCAAGGTGAAGCATGATCCTTTACCAGGTTCACTTTTAACCGTAAGTTCGGCACCCATCTGCTCAGCAATGATTTGCGCGATGGAGAGTCCGAGACCTGTTCCAGGTTCATTGTGGGCGCGATCCGCCTTATAAAAGCGGTCGAACACATGATCCAAGTCATCGGCTGCGATACCGATACCTGTATCACGAACGCTGATATGCACATGTCTGTCATTCGAATCTGTCTCGATTGTAATGACACCGCCTTCGTCCGTAAATTTCATGGCGTTATCGATTAAAATCACGAGAATCTGTTCGGTACGGTCGGTGTTGCTCCAAGCAGGGGGTAAACGATGTTTTGCGTTGTGTAGCTGCAATGTTTGTCCATGTTCAGACACTGTCGCATCGTATGCATCGAAGAGACCGTGGGCGATGTCGGTAATGTTTACAGGACCAAGTTCAATCGCATTGGTTCCGGACTGGATGTTAGAAAGTTCCAGCATGTCGTTGATCAGCCGTGATAAACGCATAGTTTCACGAAGTAAAATATTGTGATATCGCTGCTGGTCTTTCGGATCTTTTACCATGCCTTCCGTCAGTGGTTCCAGCAGTCCACGCATCGCCGTCAGCGGAGTTCTGAGTTCATGCGATACGTTGGCGACGTAGTCTCGCCGGATCTGTTCCAGCTGTTGTTCTTTTGTAATATCGCGGAAAAGACCTACGGCGCCGGTGATCATGTTTTGTTCGGATATCAAGGGTGTGACCACAACTTGGATTTGCCTGTGGTCCTTTGTCATGACGCACGATACAGCTTCTTTATTGCTCATCGCCTCGGAGAAAAAGGTTCCGATTCTGGTACGCGCAAGAAAATCATCAGGCGTCGTATTTTTAGCGTATTGAGGATCGAGGCCGAAAAGTGAATAGATGCGATCATTATGGACGGTTATTTTGCCATCGCGGTTGCACGCCGCGATGCCGTCTTCGATGCTGTCAATAATCTGCTTTAGATTGTTGCGTTGGTTGCTGAGTTGCTGAAAGGATGCATGGAGTTCCTCAGCCATCCAATTGATCGTCCTTGCCAAATCACCGATTTCACCCTCTTGTGTCTCGTCTGCGCGTTGGGAAAAATCGCCTTCCGCCATCGCGATAGACACCCGGCGAATCGATTCTAGCGGACTAAGAATACGTAAGGCTGCGATGATGATTGGAATGACCATGATCACCAGAACGATGAGGGAAGACGTGATGAGGGCGAAGTTTAGACTCTGAATTCCCGCGTCCATTTCGTTCGCCGGCTGAACGATGACAGTTGTGCCTTTGATTTGTTTGTCATCCGGATTGATGATCGGTACAGAAAG
>JAAZJV010000325.1 GCA_012800135.1 Clostridiaceae bacterium
CGCAAGAGCCTTGAAACCAGCCGTTTGCTCACAATAAGGTCTTTAAATTGCATGGTGCGAATATCGTCAAATTCGTTCACTTCAAACATTTCTTTGGCGTATATATTGGGGCTGTCGGCATATTTGTCCAGCTTAAACAGATGCATCACATACCGCCAGTCTCCTCGTATAAGCGACCAGTTGAGCGTTGCCCGTCCTTGCCCATATGGCAAATATCCGCAGCTTCCATGCAAACCAAAAACGCCTGGATTGAAACACTCAAGCACATACTCCGGTATCAATCGTGACCAGCCCATTGAAATGCCTATGCCAAAGGTATTATTGCTGAAAAATGTCTTAGTGGTCTCATCATCCAGCGTATATGCCGTTGTTTCGTAGATCTCCGTGTTGAACGCCTTTAAATCATCCATCGATCCATAACTACTAATAGTTGCACCTTCTGTAAGCTTGTTGCTTATAGTGACCACTAAGTCGACATGGCAAACGTTCTCGTTCAGGTATTGCACGAAAAGGCGTGTGGTATCTTTAACACCAAATACTGTTATGGGGTAATGCATCAGTTTTCCTCCACCTGTTTTTTTCACAGATTGTAAAATATGAGTTCATCAAAAACCTGCCCCAGCGATACAACTCTGATTCCTTTTGCTTTAACGTACTCTACCAAGTCCATTACATAATCTCGGATGCCTTTTCCCTTAAAGCGAATGCGTTCGACTACAGCACGGCTCATATTAGAATATTCTTCGCGCGAGAGAGTATCGCGTACATGCCAATAATATTCGAGCGTAGGTGAGTTTATGGCAAAGTGAATGGGATGCAGGTCGAGAACCTTAAGACCGAGGCGGTCGAAATATTTCTTTCCATTTGCCTTAAAATCAGGTTCACCTTTACTCCATAAAAAACCTCCATCTTCAAAGTACACGGGCATGCGCAAAACACCCGAACGATGGATATACGGCTGTGCCAAATCGAGCATAGTGCACTCATTTGAATCGTAGCGTATGCCCTCCTTCACAAGGCGATCATACATGTCGTTGCAACTATACCATCTGTGTCCGCGCACGGAGCGCGCTTCCGGAACAAGTTTCATGCAGTAGTCTGTTACCTCGTCAATATTGCTTCACTGACTGCTGTCCGGGGCATAATTTGGGTGTATGCCAAACTCAAGATTGGGGCGGTTCCTCCGTTCTTCCAACACTTTTGAAGGATGTGTGCAGAACACATTAAGCGGTATATCGTTTTGTTCAAAGAAATCGAGCATTTCCGTTATACAGTATTCCGAAGCCCAGTCTATATCCATGCTGAAGGCAATATAGTTATCTGCAATGTATTTTTCCCTCAATTGTTCAATATTCGTTTCCAATATCATATCGTGCTAATTCTCTCCTTCCACAATGCAACCTTAAAAAAGATATGCAAAAAGATTATCTTTTGTACTTCTTTTATGGAGCAGTGAATAAAATATCCACGGCAAATATTTTGTCCAAGGATTCTCCGGATTAAGAGCCGAAAAGCGGTTAGACTGTCCGTTGCCGGTCGCGCTGACCGTACCGATATATTCACTAAGGTTCTGCATATTTTCAATCATACACGAAAAACCATTGTTTTGAACACGAAAAAGCAGACGTGTTAGACTGGCGCAAGGATTAACATTGACACAGTCTTAAGCCTGTGATACTATAACGTGGCTTGTCACGTCGCACGAGTCTTTTTTTTTGTGCGTGCAATTACAGAAACGGACAGCTTTGGGAGGTGCCGACATGGCAAAAAAAGCGGGA